>JAITVS010000270.1 GCA_031285685.1 Tannerella sp. | reverse complement strand
AGATACCGATATCAATTGTAATAGATGGTACAACACCATCTGAACTAATATTATCCTAGAATGGCGTTCAAATAGATTATTCTAATAACAGTGTAGGAGAATATATAATTGATTGGGTGGGTTCAATATCATTTATTGGAACACCAGATACATATAATCAATTTGGTACAATTGATTATGAAACTCATAAGGTAACTATAACATTTGATAATAAACAATTTATTGGATATTTATTACCAGAAGTATATAGTATAGATAATACAGGTTTTGATGAAGTATTTACATTGAACTTTGAAAGTTCTTTATCAACGCTAAAAAGAAAATCTTATAATAGTTCTAGTAACATATATTCTGTGATTGACTTATTGAACGATATAACAAATTTAACAGGTGTATCATATAACATCACAAAGTCATTTTCAGAAGATTTATCTACATTACGTATATATTCAGCAAACTGGATTAATGATGATAACAAAACAGAAAACTATTATTTTATCTTAGAAAACATCTGTAAAACATTTGGGTTTAAAGCCTTAATGGGTTGGACCGGTATACTCTAGATAAAATCTTGTGAGTTACTAAATGGTACTGATGTATATCCACTAGAAGAACATAAAGGAATAAATGAAACATATAGCGTTGAAAAAACAATCAAAAATGTTTCATTAAATGTCTCAAATTATGGTTTTCCAGAACTCGATACAGACTTTTCATTAAAAGGTGCAATCAAAATATTAGATCAAAAACCTATGAGAGTAAGACAAGGTAAACAAAGAGCTATATCTAGTAGAGGTAGTTGGCATAGATATTATCGTCAGATATATGAATTTCAACAAGGTTAGAAAAGTTGGCGTTTTAACAAATATGATGCTAATGGTAATTTACTTCCTGAATTTGGTTACACTAATTATATTAATGGAACAATACCGTCAGCTGGTGCATATCCTATTGCTTGGGGTGTTACTGGTGATAAAGATGGTAATCTTGTGATGGAATAGGCTATCTGGTTCAAAGGTTATACGACAACAGGTATTAATGGGGATATACCTTTTAATAGCTATAAACCTTGGTTTCATAATATGATAACATATCAGAATGATAACTTTGTATGTAAACCCAATTCATTTATTATAATCAATTTTGATGCAGCACATTCTTTTGGTACTGGTGCAATTGATAAATGGAATAGAAATTGGAATAGCGATTATGATGCTTCTAACACAGATGAATATTCAAATAATTTTGATGAATGTATGGTAGCTATATCACCAAATCATAACGGTTACTTAAATTTTGGAGTCTCACTAATGGTTAAATGGACTGATGGAGATGGTACAAGATATTGGACAAGAGGTAACGGTGATGGATAGTGGGTATATTCATCAACGCCATTGTACGTTGATATTTTATTAAATAAATCTGGTTGGAATACAACAGATGGTAGTAAAGAATTTAATTTTTACTCGGTATCATCAGCTTCCCCAAATATATCAATGAATCCACCAAAAAATGAAGATGGTAGTATAGCTATGTTCAATGAAGAATTTGATACAAACTTATGGTGTAGGCTTCCATCTACTATGGGTAATATTGAAATTGCATTCGGTGTTAGTGAAGATCCTACATATCATCAAGGTCTAAATATCTTATTCAGAAACTTAACTATGGATATTTATCAGTCTATTAATAGTAGTTCTGACATTGATTTATCATAGATGGATGTAATATATTCAAATACATACGACAAAGATATTGATGCAAGTGATACTATGTATGTTTATTCCGAAAATAAATATTATGGAAGGGGAGTTCTTTTTGTAAATAATACAAATACTTTACTGGATAAATTATCATATCAATCATCAACAGAAAAACCTGAATGGCACTATATTAGACTTAAAACAAAATGGGAAAGTAATGCTAAAGTTTACAATGATATTATTATGCTAGACGGATTGAAAGAAAGTTATACAGATAGATTCTTTAATGGTGGCTCAATTGATGTAATTAATGGAATTGCTAATGTTCAGATGATTAGTTGCAACTAGAATATAGGAGGTAACATATAATGGCACAAATAATAACATACATTCCAGCAGTACCTAGAAGTAATACTTACAAATATTATTTAAACGCAAGTAACACAGCAAGTAAATATACAACATCATCAACTGTTAATCCTTCTAATCCTGATGATAACTTTGGTGCAGAACTAAATATTATAGGAACAGGTAATGTTGTTTCATCACTTAGTACTAATGTTGAAGACTAGAATATTATTGATGTAACTATGGGAAATGCAGTAAACAAAATTATTGCTGGTAATAATATAACTGTATCACCTACTACTGGAATTGGTGATGTCACAATATCATCAATTGATTCTTTAATTTATAATAAATCAGGAACAGGTAACACAGTAGCAGATTTAAATTTTGATAGTTCTACAAATACTCTTACAGGAACATTAGGTAATAGATTCGAAATGTTGCGAACTGTAGGAAGTGGTAATGCTGTTAGTTTAATAAGTGCAAATGGTACAGAATTAGTTCAACAATTAACTAGTTTTAATCAAAATCAAATCCCAGTATATGGTAATGTTAATGGTGTAAATAATGTTTCAATACTTGCACCTAAAATTTGGACAGGTAGATTAATTGCAATATCATCATTAACAATACCAGCCCAATCAACAGTAGATAGAAGTTATACATTAACTTCACCATCTACTGTAACCAATGTATTAAGTTGTATATCTACAGGTGTTGATATAGCAGTTATATTAGCTAGTTCATATTCATCAGGAGTATTAACTGTAACGTTTTACAATGTAGGAACTACAAGTATCACAATTAATCCTAGTATAAACTTTTTTATAATTTATTCATAATGAAACAAAACAATCCGCTTAATTTAAGAAACAGTAAAGATAACTTTCTTGGTGAAATTGAAACTGAAAATGGCTTCAAAGCCTTTAGTGAAATGAAATATGGCTATAGAGCAGCATTCAGAACATTGAATACTTATATAAAGAAAGGTTTTGATACAGTTGATAAAATCATAAACCGTTGGGCGCCTCCTAGCGAAAACAATACATCTAGTTATATTACATTCATTGTAAAACAAACTGGCTTCTTACCTTCACATAAGTTTTCAGTCAACAGTGAAGAACTTATTTAGTTGGTAATAGCTATGTCAATAATTGAAAGTGGAGAACAACCTATTCTAGAAGAAATCAACGAAGGTTGGAATATTAAATTTGAAACTAAGAAGAACTAATTAACCAAAAAATAACTTGCATATTTTAAATTTTATTCCGACATTTGCACCCGTATTAATCAGGACTTGCTGAATGTGATACCAAATGTGATACCTGTTGGTAAAATGTGAAAGAAAAGACATCGGTAAATGATTAATAACCAACATTTTGACTCCGTAGCTCAGTTGGTAGAGCAAATGACTCTTAATCATTGGGTCGAGAGTTCGAGCCTCTCCGGGGTCACCTGAAAAAAGACAGTTACAAAGTGAGTAACTGTCTTTTTGTTTTAATACATAAAGAACTCTCTATAATGAAAAATAGCGGCGATCAAAAATAATGATTACGATTTTTAGAGTTATTTTCCGAATAGGCCAAAGCTGTAAACCGATTAATTAAAACGACAGAGTAAAACAGGTTCCTTTCCCCTCAAGCGTATTCATCCTGATTTTTCCATTGTGCAACATCATTATCTGTTTACACAGGCTAAGCCCGATGCCATTGCCGTTCTTTCGGGTACTAAAAAAAGGAACAAATATCTTATCGGTAATATCATAAGGAATGCCGGTTCCGTTGTCTGTTACTTTTATTTCCGGATGCTCTTTATTTAAAGACGCCATTAAAACGATTCTGGGCTCAGAGGCATCTTTGACTGCTTCGATGGCGTTAAGTATGAGATTTATCAATGTTTGCTCAATAAGCGAAATATCCGCATCGATTGTTAATAAAGGATCCTTTAAGATAATTTCCATCTCAATATTCTTCAGTGTTAACGACGGTTGCATTAACTGAATGATGTGTTCAAACAATTCTCCGACATGGAAATTGGTTATATTAAGCCTGGTGATTTTATTCAGATTCCTATATGTTTCAGCGAAGGTGAGTAGCCCTTTGCTTCTACGCACAATCGTGTCGATTCCCAATCCCAGATCTTCTATATGATTGCCCTTTCCGTCTTCTTTGATCCTGTTCATAAAATTTTTCAAGGTTCCGGCTAATGAAGATATCGGGGCAATGGAATTCATGATTTCATGCGTCATGACATTTAATAGTCGCTGCCAGGCTTTGGACTCCGCTTCGTCAAGCACTTTATTCACATCGTGAAATGCTAATAGCCTATACTCAACACCTTGCTTGATAAAGATGGAAGATGTAACCTGGACTTTGCCCTGATCATATTCGCCGGGAAGCAATAATAAAGAACTTTTTCCGGCACTCATGTTCTGCAGGCTTTCGTACATCCCGGGTACACGTTGCCGTAAAGCGTGGAAATTTTTAAGGTAAGGTATATTCAGCAAAATTTTGAGCGCCTGATTCATCCATACCACCTCCCCGGATTGTATTTGATAAGAAAGGATTCCGGTATCGACAAGTTCAATTATTGTATGTAAATACTGATAATTTATTTCCTTTTCCCGGTTTATATTACTTATGTTTTCACATACTTCATTGAATGCTGCATGGATTTCATGCATATAGGAAGGTGCTGTTTGGGTATTGAAGCGACGTGAAAAGTCCCGGTAACGGATTGTTTCAACCAACTGGTAGAATTCGTTTAGTATCTTCTTATTCAATACTATAAACTGATAACATTGATACACAATGAAAGGAAGCAAGAGTAAACCATACCACCAGGAACGAACCAGGCAATAGCTAATTATAACACAACTTACGATCAGTAAGAATACACGTGCCATCAGATGGTATGAGAAACTATGCATGGCTTTCATCTCTATATGTTATGCTTGTTTAACCTACGATACAGTGCGGTGCGGGTAAGTCCCAGTTCTTTGGCGGCTCTGCTAATATTTCCATTGTGCTTTTCTATGACACGCAATATTGTATTTCTTTCTACATCGATCAGTTTACTGTTGTCTTCTTCCTGCTCAGCATGAGCAAATTCGATCGGTGAAAAGATTATATCTTTGCCCTGTAATTCGTCGGAATCCGATAAGATGACAGCCCGCTCTATGCAATATTGCAGTTCTCGCACATTACCCGGGAAACGGTGTCGCTGAAGTTTATTTTTAGCATCTTTTGATAATCGAAGCTCCTGTTTCATGTACTTATTTCCATAAACAAGAGTAAAATGATTAGCCAGCAATGTAATATCAGTCCCCCGCACGCGCAATGGAGGTATGGTAATCTCTACAGTATTTATACGATAAATTAAATCTTTCCGGAAACGTTGTTCATCCGCTAATTCATTAATGGGAACATTGGTTGCACAGACTAAACGAATATCAATGGGAACCGGTGTATTGGAACCGACCCGATTAATTATTCTGTTCTGAAGCACTGTCAATAGTTTCGATTGTTGCGCTAAAGGGATATTTCCTATTTCATCAAGAAATAATGTTCCCCCATGAGCCGCTTCAAATCTGCCGATGCGATCTTCCCGGGCATCGGTAAAAGCCCCTTTCACATGACCAAAAAGTTCACTTTCAAACAGGCTTTCAGAAATAGAACCAACATCTACTTTTACAAAAGGTTTATTTTTGCGCAAGGACTGTTCATGAATTGCTCTTGCAACCAAATCTTTTCCTGTCCCGTTTTCACCTAATATCAGAACATTAGCATCTGTCGGCGCAATTTTTCCTATCTTGTAAAAAAGCTCCCTCATTATCTGCGATTTCCCAATGATTCCAGGTGTAATTGAATTTGTATTTTCCTTCTTTATCGGCTTTTTTGATGATTTTTCAGGCAGCACCCCTGTGATTGCTTCTATTAATTTTTCATTATACCAAGGTTTCACAATAAAATCAGACGCTCCTTTTTTTAGTGCAGCTACGGCCAGATCAATTTCTCCATATGCAGTAATCAAAATAACAGCCGTGGAAGGTGACCATTCTTTTATACGTTGCAACCAAAAAAGACCTTCGTTACCGGTATTGTGTGTGCTGTTGAAATTCATATCCAACAAGACTACATCGATATTATTACCAGTAAGCAAACGATGGATGTTTTCCGGTTTTGAATCTGTAATAACATGCTTAGCTTCCGGCTTTAATAACAATCCGGCGGCAGTTAGGATATCCTTATCATCATCAATAATTAGAATATTTGCTTGACTGATTTTCATATGACAAGAGTGATTAGATACTATTTAACACTTTGCAAACACGTTCTTTTATACTACAAAGTAACGACTTTTATGGAGAAATCTATAGCTTTTTGAATACATATTTCAGATATTAAACATTTTAAATAATTAGCAAAAGATTTTTCGGATGAATACCATTGTTTTCTTATATTTACCACATGTTTACTACATATACAAATCCACCTATTTGGTATTAGATGTCTGTCGATCATTTTATTTGAGAAAAAATGTATCAAAACCGGTCGAAAAAGTGTTCGAAAACGTACATGGTATTTTTTCAACAAATACAAACAACTAATTATAAGCACATTAAACACATGGCATGAGCTTTGAATACTTAATGATTATTTGCATGAAAGTATTATGGATCACATAATTGAAAAGAAGAAAAAGACACCTAAGATGATCATTCTGACAATTGTAATCATTGCAGTTGTCGGGTTGTTGCTTTTTATGATTCGGGAAGCGTCGGGAAAATCGGGGATGAGAGTGGATGCGGAACGTATCACTATTGCCGAAGTCAGGAAGGATTTATTCCGGGAATTTATTCCGGCAACAGGTATCGTACAACCGCTGACGACGATATACCTCGACCTGCAGGAAGGAGGTCGCATAGAAGAACGTTTTGTCGAAGACGGAGCCATACTTACGGAAGGGCAACCCATTCTACGTTTGGAAAATACAGACCTGAAGCTGAACCTTCTCAATCAGGAAACCTCTGTATACAACATGATTATGCAGATGCAGATCGCACAAAACAGCGCACGGCAAAACACGATCCAGAAACAAACGCAAGTGGTGGATATGGAAAACCTGTTGAAAGAGGCTAAACGCGTATATGACCTTAACACTAAATTGTATGATAAAAAAATCATCCCCATGCAGGATTATCTGGAATCCCGGAATTATTATGAGTATACGCTGGAAAAAAACCGACTGGTTAAAAGTATATTGGTACAAGATTCTATCGCCTCCTCCCAACAGATTGCCCAACAGTAACAATCCTATACAGGATCAAAAGAGGCTTTGACTTTGATGCTCCGTAAAGTTGCCGATCTAACGGTTTGTGCATCTGTCGACGGGCAACTAACTTCTTTAGATGCTGAAGTGGGACAAAATAAAAACAAAGGTGAACGTATCGGTCGAATCGATGTCCTGACCGGCTTTAAGATAAGGGTAGAGATCGATGAACATTATATTTCGCGCATATACAATGATCTGGAAGCTATATACAAACGGGATGATCTGTCTTATTCCCTTGTTATAAAGAAGGTATATACCCAGGTTTCGTCCGGACGGTTTGCTGTCGATATGGTTTTCAAAGATCAGGTTCCTGAAGGCATACGACAGGGACAATCCTTATCGATACGCATCGCCTTAGGGGAGGAAACGGAAGCGCTGATCATTCCCCGCGGCAGTTTCTATCAGAAAACAGGCGGTAACTGGATTTTCAAACTCACAAAGGATGGGGGCTCCGCCTATAAAACCAATTTACGGATAGGTCGGCAAAATCCTGATTATTACGAGGTGCTCGAAGGACTACAATCCAGAGATAAAGTAATAGTCAATAGCTATGACAATTACGGTGAAGCACAGGAATTGAAAATCAAACAATAATAAAAACACAAAAGAATCTATTAATATAAGAAGTTATGATAAAGCTTTCCGACTTAAAAAAAACGTATCGCACGGAAGAGGTTGAAACCGTTGCATTGAACAAAATCTCAATAGAAATAGCCGAACATGAATTTATTGCCGTGATGGGACCTTCCGGATGCGGTAAATCCACGTTGTTGAATGTGTTGGGCATGTTGGATACTCCCGAATCAGGAAGTTATTTATTTAATGATATGGAAGTTACAAAACTAAATGAAAAAGAATGTAGCGACCTTCGTAAGCGTAATATCGGTTTTATCTTTCAGAGTTTTAACCTGATCGATGACCTGACCGTATATGAAAATGTGGAGTTGCCATTGGTATATAATAAAATAAAGCCTGCCGAAAGAAAAAGAATCGTCGAATCTGCCCTGGAAAAAGTGCAGATGATGCATCGCCGGAACCATTTCCCGTCCCAACTTTCAGGAGGGCAACAGCAAAGGGTTGCCATAGCCCGCGCCATTGTAAATAATCCCAAACTAATTCTGGCAGATGAACCTACGGGTAACCTCGACAGCAGGAACGGACAGGAAGTCATGGAGTTACTTATTGAACTGAATGAGGCAGGGACGACAATTGTCATGGTGACCCATAGTGAACACGATGCCCGTTACGCAAACCGGATTATCCGTATGCTTGATGGCGAAACTGTATTGGAACACAAGATGTTCTAATACGTATTTATTAAATGATCCCGTTCCGGTTAATAGAAAAAAATATGAATGATCTGAAATTATTATTTAGGAATATGAGACAGCGGAAAGCTGTTTCGATAATCAACATTGCTGGTCTTGTCCTGGGAATTACCAGTACAATCCTTATTATGGGATATGTGTTTTATGAAAAGAGTTACGACGCTTATCATGATGATGCCGATGATATCTATCGGATCCAATACGACCGGTACCGCGGAGAAACTCTTCTTTGGAAGACAGCGAACTCATTTTATCCTTCCGCTCCCTACCTCAAAGAAAATTTTCCTGAGGTAGAAAACTATTTCAATCTGGTAAGGAATCATAATATTGAGATTTTTATAGAGAACGCGAAAGAAGCAAAAAAAAGTTTTTTTGAAGAGAAGACCTATTTTGCCCCTTCCTCTATGATTGATATACTTCACATCCCGATGGTATCCGGAAATAATAATAGTCTGGATGAGCCCAATACGATGATTATCTCCGAAGAAATCGCCCGGAAATATTTTAAGGACACCGATCCGCTGGGAAGAAAAATTAAAGTGAATAACAACGAAGAGTATATAATCACGGGAGTTTATAAAAAATTGCCCCATAACACACATATTAAATCCGACCTGTTTTTTTCGCTTTCTACTTACATAAGCCGGAACAAGTGGTTGGAAACCAATTGGGGATGGGATTTGCTACACTCGTATGTAAAACTTAAACCGGGAACGGATCATCTGGCATTCGGCAAAAGGGCTTTCCCGCAAATGGTTGAAGATAATTATGCCCACAAGCAGGCTGTTAACTCGGAACGTGACGATTATTATCTTCAACCGATAAAAGACATACATTTATTCTCTGCCGTAGAGTATGAAACCGAACCTCCAGGCAACGGTGCAGGAGTAAATATCCTTTTGGGATTTGCGATATTCTTTATGGTTATAGCCTGGATCAATTATATCAACCTGGTGACAGCCCGTTCCATAGAACGTGCCAAAGAAGTAGGTATAAAAAAAGTGTGCGGTTGCAATAAGGCGATACTCATACGGCAATTTATTGGGGAGGCGTTTGTTTTCAATCTGTTTTGTATCATTATCTCGCTCATCCTTATCTGGGTGCTGATGCCTGTTTACCGATATATGACGGGGATTGAAGATTTCAGTATTGTTTTGAATGCAAAATTCTGGATCATAATGCTTGTCATAATGCTTGCCGGAATATTCCTATCCAGCCTTTATCCGGCATTCGCACTTTCCTCTTTCAAGGAAATCGACGTATTGAAGGGAAATTTTAAAAACTCCAGGCAAGGAGTTAGCCTGCGTAAAGCGTTGGTGACGTTCCAGATCTTCCTTTCCCTTGTATTGCTGATCGGAACAGCGGTAGTTTACAAACAAGTAAAATACCTCACGTCGAAAGATATCGGATATAAATATCAATCGGTATTAGTAGTCAAAGCACCCCGGACAAATGAGGAATCATCGGTCTATATGAATAGACTTGAAGTGTTGAAAGAGCGTTTCCTGAGTAACACGGACATTACAGGTTTCACGGTCACTTCGGATATTCCGGGCAAAGAAATAGAAAACTTCTTCGGATGTTACAAAAAAGGCGATGATCCGGGTAGCTCCAACGGTTATTACCGTACCGATGTGGATCCGGAATATATAAGCTTTTTCAAAGCCAAGCTTCTGGCAGGCCGTGATTTCACCGAACTCGACAAACAATCTGGTAAAAAACTGATATTCAACATAAAGGCATTGCAGCGCCTCGGATATAATGATCCGGATGAAGCAATTGGGAAATTCGTAATGACAGGGCCGGACAACGAATATGAGATCATCGGTGTGATGGACGATATGAATTACTTTTCGGTAAAAGCGGAACCAATGCCTACGGTGTTTACGCTCAGAAACGACAAAAAGCGTTATCTACTCCTGAAATATGATTCGTCGACAAACCTGCATGATGTTATTTCAACCGTAGAAAGTGGATTCAATACCATTTTCCCTAATAACGCATTAGATTATCATGTCCTTGAAGATCGGGTAGCGAACACCATAAAAACGGACACGACTTTTGCCCTTATTTTCGGCATTGCCTCCTTCCTGGCTATCGTCATCAGTATTATTGGCATCATGGGACTGATTATCATAACTATAAACCAGAATCTGAAAGCATTGGGAATCCGTAAAGTTTTAGGGGCAAGCTTGATTACCACCTATATATTCCTATGGCGTCTTTTCTATAAGCAGTTCATCGTTGCTTCAGTGATTGCGCTTCCAGTAGCCTATTATGCTTTTACAAAATGGGTTCTCGAAAAATATGTCTATCACATATCCATCTCTCTTTCACAATTGATATTACCCGTCTTTATTATCTTATTGATCCTGATGCTGGTCATATACATCTTCGCCAAAAGAGCCTTTGCTATAAAAGTGATAAGAATACTGAAGATGGAATAAGGTATAAAGTTTAACATAATAAAAAAACAAACAGTTCGGGGGCGATAGAAGGCCTCCCGTAGAAAACTACGGTCATGAGACAAAGAAAAAGCACCTTTTCAGCGCTATTCATATTGCTTATCGGACTTTCGATTGAAGCGTTTGCCCAGGAAAGTCCTCGGGAAAATAATCTTCAACGGAAATGGACTCTTCGTGAATGCATCGACTATGCGATTGAGCATAATATTGGGATTCGGGAACAGGCTTTGACGGTTAAAGAAGCCAAAACAGCACTAAAGACGACACGCAGTAGTCGTCTGCCTGACCTGGATGCCGAATTGAATCAAGATTTCAGTTTCGGTCATTCGCAATCGAGTTCAACAGGAATATTCCAGAAAAACCAGGCGGCAAACACGGGGTTTTCGTTATCATCACAGACGCCGATATTTTCCGGATTCAGAATCAAACATCAGACCCGGGCAGATCAGTTCAACCTTAAAGCAGAGATTGAAAGCCTGCATCATGCAAAGGAAAACGTCGAGCTACATGTGACAGCGCTTTATTTGGATGTATTGTTCAGGTCGGAACTTGAAGATGTCTATAAAGAACAAACCGAGCATGCCAATCGTATGACTGAGCGGACCCAAGCGCTTGTCGAGGCAGGTGTCTTATCCTATTCCCAGTTGCTGGAAATGAAAGCCGAATCAGCAAAAATCCTTCTTAATCAAACCGAAGCGGCCAATGAAAAAAAACAGTCGTTGCTGAACCTGGCTCATAGCCTGAATATCTCCAATAGGGAAGATTTTGATATTGCAGCGCCCTCCGCTGAAATAAGGATCGGACATATCACTAAACCGGATGAGGTTTATCAGATTGCCCGAAATGAACGCCCCGTTATCAAAGAAGCGGAATACCGGTTAAAAAGCAGCCGTTCCGGAGTGTATGCCGCCCGTTCAGGTTACTACCCTACTATAAACCTGAATCTTGCCTACATCACCGGCTATGACCATATATACAACGGAACAGCGCCAAACCGCAGCTTCCCAAAACAGCTATCCGACAACCAACGCGAAATAATAGGCCTGACAATGCACATCCCCCTTTTCAACCGTAATGCAACAATCAACAATGTCCGCACCGCCCGCCTCCAATCCGAAAAAAGAAAACTCGAACTCGAAAATGCCCATTTGGAATTATATAAAGAGATAGAACAAGCCTATCAGAATGCAATACTTGCAGTTGTCCAACTTATGGCTTCTGAGGAAGCCTCTGAAGCTGCTTCAGAAGCTTCGTATTACACCCGCGAACGCTATAAGGAAGGATTGTCAACAGTATATGAATATAGTGAAACGGAAACTAAATTACTAAGCGCGTCTTCAGCGCTTTTACAGGCAAAGTACGAACTCTTGTTCCGTAATAAGATTCTTGATTTTTATCAGGGGATACCGATAACATTGGAATAACAGACCTGAAAATGCAGATAGAACAAAATATCAGGATTTGTCTTTCAAGTTGAACTTCCCAAACAGGGTTTGACTATCGGGCTGCAACTCATACATTAAATTTATTTATCTGTGTGAATATTCAAGAATTTTCATGTACATTTGCAGTATTTAATAGCCCCAATAAATTTATTATGCCAACCCTTACACCGAAAACAAATGTACTTGGATTTTCTAATGCATACCATCTGCTTAGACGAACAACGTACAACATTACAAAACCCAGAATACTGGAATACGCATCAAAAACACCCCAGGAAGCTGTTGCGGCGTTATTCACGTTTACGCCTCCCGATCCGCCGTCTCCATTGAACGACTTGGGTGAAACTATCGTACCTACAGTTGCTAATCCGACAGTTACTGAGCAGGAAGTAATATCATCTTGGGTCAAAAATGACGCTTTTTGGTGGTTATATTGCGCCATGAAAGATGATTCCGCCCAACATAAAATTGCATTCTTCCTTCATCTGCTTTTTGTAACCGATGATAATGGGACGCACTGGACTAATTATGACTACAAGGAACTTTTAAGAATTTACGCCAATGGCAGTATTAAAGAGTTAGCGCTAAAGGTTACGCTAAACCCAAGAATGCTTTCCTTTCTGAATAACAGTTCTAATCATAAGAGAAGCCCGAATCAGAATTATGCCAGAGAATTCTTGGAACTTTTTACGATTTTAAAAGGTCCGCAAATTGATACGGGAAACTATACGAATTACACCGAATCCGATGTGCAAGAGGCGGCAAGGGTGCTTACCGGCTTTACATTCACCTCTTCCGTACAATCGGATAAAAAGGAAAGACTGACCACAATAGACCCTGATACCCATTTGCCCTCCGGACATGTAAATGTTAACAACCACGACACCGGGTTGAAAATTTTCAGCGCCGCCTTCAACAACGAAAGTATTGTCGGTGGAATAACAGAAGATACGATCATGGAAGAATTGCAGAACTTCATCAATATGATCTTCAACCAAGTCGAAACGGCCAAAGCGTACTGCAGAAGAATGTATCGATATTTTGTAAGCAGAGACATTACGCCGGAAATAGAGGACGGAATCATCGCCCCATTGGCGAATGTTTTAAAATCAAATAACTATAACATTCTCCCAACCCTGACAACACTTTTAACGAGTCAGCATTTTTACGACGAAGAAGATGAAATTGCGGGCGACCAGATAATCGGCAGTATCGTGAGAAATCCGTTTGAGTTGTACCTGCATATGTTTACCTTGTTAGAACTGCCATTTCCTTTATATACCGGGAACGCCCTGGCTGTAAATCGAATGATGAGCTGGGTGGTACGTTCCTACTCAAGAAGCGCCGGGATGCTGATATTTACCCCTCCGTCCGTAAACGGATATGCCGGATATTCAAGCAGCCCGAACTATGATAAAAACTGGATTACGACGACAACACTTCGGCCCCGGTATAACAATACGATCGACTATCTTATCAATGGACTGACTTACAACGGACATCTCTTCAAAGTGGACATTGCTTCTTTTGTAAAAGACAGCGGATATTTTTCCAATCAGGAAGATGCGGATACATTAGTCACAGAATTTTTACAGATGATGTTTGTTAAAGTTCCCGAAGGCGAACGTTACATTTATTTCCGGACCGTCCTACTGGGACAATTAACCCTTGACAACTGGAAAACCGAATGGAATAACTACAAGAAGACGAATGTAGACACCAATGTTAAAATCGTTTTTAACCGGTTTATGAGAGCTATTATAAAATCCCCCGAATTCCAAATAATGTAAATAATGAAACGTAGAGATTTTTTCAAAATAGTTTCGAGCTTAGGAGTAGGAGTACCATTCTATCTGAACGGAATGCCCACAAGGTTGATGAATCAAATTTCCGATTTACAACTTGATTGTGATGCCGTAAACGATCGCGTTCTGGTCATTTTCAGATTAACAGGCGCCAACGACGGGCTCAACACGGTCATTCCGATTAACCAATACGATGCATATTCCGCATTAAGACCAACTATTAAAATCCCAAATTCCGGAACCGGAAGTTACATACCGCTCGACACAACAGTCGGTTCGTCAAAACTCGTCGGATTGCATCCTTCTTTGACAGGCTTTAAAAGTCTTTACGATTCGGGAAAGTTTCTGTTGGTGAACGGTGTGGGATATCCCAATCCGAATTATTCACATTTCAGAGGTGAAGCGCTGATGTTTGCAGGCAAAGACGGAACGTATAACGATGACCTCCTGGAAGGTACCTTCGGGAAATATTTTGCCGCGTTACATCCCGGACTTGCCGGAAACCCATCCGCAGAAAAACCGGATCCTTTGGCTATTCAACTGGGTGATATCAGTCCGTGTCTGTTCTATGAGCATGCAATTGAAAAAGGCATTGAATTCAATATGTACAATTATGAAAATACATTGACTACGCTCAGTTCGCAAAAATCCGATTATCAGGATCTGTTGGATTATATCCAGAAAGTAGCCGATAGTATGGATATCTATTATGATCGTGTTATGCAGGTATTTAATTCGGGAAGCAATTCTACCGTTACCTACCCCGATACTTCATTGGGAAAGCAACTTAAACTCGTTGCCAGAATGATTAACGGAGGCAGTAAAACAAGAATTTTCCAGGTGAATCTTTCCGGTTTTGACACACATCAATATCAGGCTACATACGGAAGTACGCATCTGGGAACCCATGCTAATCTATTGGAAAATGTAGGTAATTCGGTCGCCGCGTTTCAGGCAGACATCCAACAGTTGGGATTGGCAGACAGAATCATGATGGTTAGCTTCAGTGAGTTTGGCAGACAAGTAAGAGAAAACGCCAATCAGGGTACCGACCATGGTGATCTCGCACCCTTCTTTGTTATCGGGAATGCGGTTGAAGCCGGCATATTAGGCGACCATCCCGTATTTTCCAACTCGACCGATTTTTACTATAACCAGGATCAGAGAAGATACGATTACCGGCAGATATATGGAGCGTTATTACAAGACTGGCTTGGTTCAACGACTAATCTGATGCAAACTATCGAATTAGACCATTTTGTTACAGGCGCTCAAAAAGTAGATATCATCAAAAATTCTCAAAAAGCCGGTACTGTTTGTTCGGAAACAGGAAATTCAAATGTAATTGTACAAAAAGGCATTAAAATTTATCCTGTACCTGCCAGCCAATTTATCTATATAGAACTTGAAGACCAATGCCAAAGCGAAGTAAACTACCAGATTTTCGATATGAGCGGAAGAGTTGTCAGCCGGGGATCGGAAAATTTCTTCACTACTCGCCTTGAAATAGACGTTTCTTCTCTTGCAAAAGGATATTATATCATCAAATTAAAGACGAATTCCGCTAACTTCTCCGGAAAAATAATGATAGCACATTAAATTCAGGGAAAGTCTCACTTTTGTTGTGGAAGCAATTATATCGTAAACCGTAAGGTTTCTGAGTATTTTTTATATGGTAGATCAATCTTCCTATTTCCTGGAATTGAAATAATTTTCGAAAGAATAACAGTTGTAAATCATGTCATCATAATAATCAGGGTATTCCTTGTTTATTTGCTGATAATATTTATTGGAAGTAAATAACTGATTCTCTAATTCCTCCCATGATAGGTCGTCTACGGACAGGTCTCTCATTAATCTATATCTTTCACACCTGCCTGCCATCCTTAAGCACAAAGCTGCAAATTTTTTACTTTTAGTATGCTTTTTTGCTTCCATGTAATATTTTTCAGCAAGGGATGCGCTGTAATATTCTTCATCATCTTCCAAACCGGTAGCTGTTAAATTTACCGACCAGAAATAACGTTTCATCATCCATGAATTACCATACTGTGTCATATTCAGGTAGCAATTTGCAACCAGAAAATAGTAATAATCACGATCGTTACGGGTTGCACTTTCGGCATGCTTCATGTTCTCTATTAATTTCCGGGTCAGCGTCGCTTTCGTAAATGTAATTGTATCGGCCTCTGTCTGTGTATGTTCGTTATACATATTCGTATAAAACGGATTCGCATTCAGGTATGTTTTGTATGGGAAATTATCGGAATACCATAATGTATCATTTACATTTTCAAACGCTTCCAGGGCAAGGTGGAGTTTATCCGCTCTCATGTATTTCGTTCCCAATAAATCATAAAGCCGGTCTATATCTTTTACAACCGTTTTAAACACCCACTCACTGAAAGAATCCGGTTGGATTTGCGACTTTTTAATTTTATCTATTAATTCATCTACCTGTTGTATTGTGTAATGAGCATCAATATATAAAAAATAGTCATAATAAAAGTCCATATCTAATGTCTGAATGTTTTTAGGTGATTTCCAATATGCTTCGGAATGCCAGTCTTCCTTTTTTTCGTTTATCCTGGAGAGTAAAGCCACCGCATCCGTCGTGTTGCCACGATATTCCAGTTCCCGTGAGATGGCAAAAAAGAATTTACCGGCATTCTCCCCCTGGTTTATTAAAATAGTTCTGGCTTTTTCCGGAATAGAAGTATCACCTGCAGGTTGCCGGGCGATCAGACAAAGCGCCTCCACCTGATTCAAAAAAGTTCTCATCGGATCATTTGCCGGGACTTGTTTTTCCAACCTGCTGATTATGGCTAAGGAGGATTCATACTCACCGGTCATGTAACAGATATATGCTTCCGACATTTCCCAGACGGCCGGATTACTCATTTGATTAATATCTGTTTTTTTTATGAAATCCAATAACTCTCCGGCATATTGTTTATCCTCCTGCATCCGTTTTTGTTTCAAAGACATCGTTGTTGTATCTTCTGACCACCAATTTTCGAGTAAAGAACTATTGAAACTGGTAAAATAGGGAGTCAGCAACCAATCTTCCAATTTATTTACCTCACGTATTAATAGAAACTCAAGCCCTTCAAAATTTTTCTGTAAAGTATATATTTCCTTTATTGCATCTAAGCTTTTTCCATAATTCCGAATAGCCTGAAAAAAATAGACGGCCGCTTTTTCATGGCTGTTCTTAGCCATATCCAGACTGGTTTCAATGGATCCGTTTTTAAAGATATCATTATAATGCTGGCTCAACATGTATTGTTTGTCCGGAGCATTCAGAAATACTTGTGCGGCATAATAAGGCTTTTCTTTTTCCGGCGCTGCAAACATATAAAAATAAGTACTCCAGTAATAGATAATGTTTTTTGATTCTGAATTTGCAACTACTTCATTGTATACTTTTCTGATGGTCTCCCGGTCGTTATTATAATAGGCAAGACGCAATGTCAAAAAAGCATAACGATTTCTGATTTCCGTATCTTTGGTTTGGTTCATAAGAGTTTGCGCTTTTTGGATGAGTTCTGTTCGTTTGGGTATTTCAACATCCGCCCCCCTTTCCCAGGGATCAGAATAAAAGCAATTAAAAACTTCACATTCGTGTGCGAATCTTATATAATTTAAAGCCGCATGATCCTTGCTTTTTGATAAATACCGGATAAAGCTATTGGTTGATTTTTTGTTCCATTCAACCGGCTCACCTCCATAAATTACACGATAAATATCATCTGTTTCAGGAACCTGCTTACAACGATTAAGCCACAAATCCAGATTTTCCTTCCGGGCGGAATCTGTTATTTCTTTTTCCGGAGACTCATTTTGTTCCTGATAAAAAGAATAGTAACCACCATAATAAATGCTGGAAGAATAAAAGAAAGGCTTAAATTCAGGATGAACAGACTGCAACGCTTCGGGAGTCAACAATGAAAAACGAATATCTTCCCCATGGGGATAATATGGGCCGCAGCAATAGACAGGATAAATGAATACCTTAATAAAAACGAGTATAAAAAGAATCAAGCGTTTCAATGTCATAATCAATTAAATTATTTTCATCCAGATGAAAAAGTGTTACCGTAATATGCTTATCTAATTTCACTTTATTTTTCAACAAATCAATCGTCTGATAAAGCTCCTGTATCGAAATATCTTCAATTTTAACCTGATCTCCGGCACGCAATAAATAATTACCCAAGAAAACATCTCTCTGAATCTCATACCACAATGGCTTTATTTTAATCAGATCTCCTTCTCTGAATATCCTCTTACTACCATTAATCAACTTGACAAATTGATTGTTCCTGTATATATGTATCCATGAATAGACAGGCAGCGCAATATCGACATGAACCGGATATTTTCGGGATTGAAGCAAGTATTTTTCCAATTCGGTCACATCAAGTATTGAGTTCATATCTTTATTGGCCAACGGACTTATCAGATTGTAGCACATAAGAGTGACTTTGTCAACAGGAGGTATGCCTGTTTTTTTCCGGTATTTATAAGGATACAGCCTCAATGTGCAGGAAATAAGCTTTCCGGAGCTCTGTTTTAATGCTTTTAATAAATAAAAATAATTATCTTTTGTACCTGCCGTCCAATCACAATCAAGTTGTAATTCTTTATAATCAGCTATATCTTTTGAATAATTCCTTTGATAATATCTGTTCGTAAGGAAAAGAATATTTTGAGCTAACGTATCCAGTTCTGCATTACTGATCTCTTTGAATATTTCATTCTTAATAAATACCGTTGGAACAATCTCCGTAAAAATGGGAGATGATAAATTCGGATCTTCAATTTTCACATCCCAGATATGAAGGGATGTTTTGGATTCGGGAATAACTCCGAAAACAGGATCAGGGGCAATTTCGAAAAATTTCACATATAATTTTTGTACGTTTAATGCATTTATTTGTTGTTTTTCCTCTTCAAGCAGGCTGTATTGTGCGCTTTTCCAAAAATAGAATCCCCGCTCAACTTCCCTATCCTGTGGAGAACAAGAAGTATAGAATAACAATAGACATCCAAGACAAACTATTTTACGTAATAAAAACATCCTTTCTTCACTAACTAATGTATCACATACAGATAAAGAGCAATCTAATAAAAACAACGCACATCTGCCAATATACCATTAAAAATGAGCTCATTAGCATTAATATTAAAAATCACAAATATACTACCGGACAAAAATATAAAAAGGATGGAAGAAATCCAAGCAGGTTTCAATAGATTGTATAAATACGAATCATATGTAGTAGAAGCTGGCATTTCATTCTTTGTTGTCCCTCCGGTCACTAAAGAAAAAGGCAGTTTTAAGAACTGCCTTTTTTTACACCCTGAATTTTGCAAACATATCGGTATCGTTCGGTGTTGATTTATACAGACTATACAAACAACACACAGCAAGGTTAGAATGTTATGAATGGGAAGATTAAAAATATCCGGAATACGAATGACAGAATTTCAAAAATGAACGATACCCAGCACCTTTCGTTGTTAAACAGACGGTTTTTAATAGATGATTTTTCATAACAATTTTTCGAAGGTTATACTCCTTCCATAATTTTTATTCCAAAAAAATCGCTTTTAAATTTTTCATTTTATACTCTTTTTTCATAAAACAGCACACAAGTCAATCACTGTAATTCAATAATAGTACTCCTGATAGGCTCCCTTTACTTCAAAATACCAATCTTCACTACCGCGATAAACGATAAGCCGGTCTTCCCGCAACAACCATCCTAAAGACAGCATCAGGTAATTCTTATCATATGCAAATTTTTCCAACTTATCGAGGGTGATCTTACCTTCTGCACAAAGAAGAGAATATATTTCACCGGCAAGCCTCCTTATATCTTTTTCCAACATTGTTTTTTACAATTAAAAATAAACTTTTGTGACACAAATATATCGTTTCCGGTTTACGTTAACCAAGTCATGAAACAGAATATTTGCGGCATCAATTTATTCTTTTTGCAACAAACGGACATAAATAAATATTTGTTTCGAAAAACGCAAAAAGAGGTACAAAAAAACTCGTATACTGACAAATAAAATGTGCAAAAAAGAAAAAAATATTTATATTTTTGACCGCTCAAATTTTTTAATTTCATGTACAGTAAAGAAAAAATATTGCAGGAAAAATTTACGTCTTTGTTAAGAGAAAGAATACCACGCCACCTCACCAATACACTGATGGAAATATTGCCATTGGAAAAAGAAGCCATATACAGGCGATTGCGGGGAGAAGTCGCTTTTTCTTTTGTTGAAATGGCAACTTTATCCACATATTTAGGAATATCCCTTGATAACATCGCCAATTATGCATCACCCTATCACTCTCAATGGTACCACCTTCATTTGCGTGATTATTGCGAATACAAGCCTATGGACCTGAGCATGGATCATAATTATATACGGGCAATAAATAGGGCAGCAGATGATTCGAATTCGGAATTCGGTATTGCGGCCAATACGATTCCATTGCATATCAGCCTTTTACATCTTCCTATTTATCGCGTCTATCTGCTCAAATGGATGTATCAGTTCGGTAAAACCCCAAAAGACAAACTAAGCTATGCCAATATCCTGTTGTCTGAAGCTGAGAAAAAAATCTATCAACAGTATATAGAAGCGATTAAGAGAATCAGATATACGTTTTTTATTTGGGACAAATCTTTTTTTGCATCTCTTATTAATGACATAAATTATTTTTATAATATCCGGATTATCTCCCGGAAAGAAATGAATATGCTCTGGCAAGAGTTGATACGTTTGCTTAACACACTTGAATATTATGCAGATCACGGAGAGTTCGACACAGGCAATAAGATTGAGATATATGTTTCCAATTTAAATTTCGATACCTCCTATACATACCTGTCCAGCGATAATTTATTTATCAGCATGAATAACGTATACAGCTTGGGCACCTTCATTTCTCAGGAAAAGGGGGCGTACGAAGATATGAAGAAATGGATTCAGGGATTGAAAAAAAGCTCTACCCTTATTTCAGGCGCTGCCCAATATGAAAAAATCATCTTCTTTGAAAAGCAAAAGAAAATTCTGGATAACCATTTTATTATGGATAAAAGGAGTGATTGACAGCTACCCCCAACCATCAAGTAGTCTTGCATAATATGTGTCGCTATGGAGTTATACGAGGGTTGTAGGTCAGGCATGAACAATCCGGCATCGGTAAAAACGATTGAGGGTTATTGGTAATTGTCCGGTACCTTCCGGATCGCTTTGCTGTGTTCTACTACATGAAAAACATAAATACAGGCTTCTCCGGACAGTTTCTGTGCCTGTCGGGGCATTGCACTTTTTTTTCAAACCCCACAAACCGACAGCAACATCGCAATGGATAAAAATGTGAGACCTTTATTTTCATAATTAATATATTATTTATTATTTATTCCCACTCTTTTTTGTGATAAATATATAAATCCTCACTAAATTATAATAAACAATATATGTAGAAAAACTATCATCAGATAAATAGTCAATATAATGCCTTCCACACTCGCTTAAAGCCTGCAAATTAAGCAAAAATAATGCATTGTTTACAATATTGTATTGAGTTCAATAAACTTATTTATCTATAGTCATCTCGAATTATTATAATATACATATATACATATGTATATTTTTTATACTAAATATAAGAAATATAAATATGCAATCGTATAAAAAAAATATTTATTAAAAATTTGCAGTATTAAAAATAATCCGTATATTGCGTAAAATTTAATCAAACGATCTTCTTTAGCCTGTCAACATAGTAGACTTAATACCCAGGGCAACACACTAATAAATATAGGCTTTTTAGAATGGAGAATAGTCCGCAGGGAGAAATATGTCTACGAAAAAGATTTAGCAGAAGAAGGTTATAATTTTTAACACAATAAAGCGGGAGGGATTATGGAAAATGTACAACTACTCAGCAAGAGGTTACTACAGATCATTAAAGAATCGGAAAATGGCAATTTACCATTAAAAGATCGAGTATTTATACTGAATATACTTGACAACCCTGACTCCGTTAACAAACTATCTCTTGAATGTCTGAAAAAAGTATACCACATTTGGGATCGCGAATATCCCAACCACACGGCAATGATTGAAATCATAAACAAAGCAAACTCATACCTATACCATAATATAGGCGATGAAAAAGCATTTAAGCACCTTTACGATGTGTATTACTACCACTTTTTATCGAAAAACGGCACAGCCGGAGCCATAGGAATGAGCGCTTTAACATTATGCAACTGCATCGCCTGCAGATCCGGACTGACTGCAGAAAACTGTAAATGTGAGGAAAATAATGCATCTGAATGGCAAAACTGGAATCCGGACTTCCATGCATCGATTGCATATTCCGGAGGCAACCCATTCTTTATGGAAGGAGATGTAAACAAGCGAAAAGAGTTCTGGATCTGGTATATAGACACAGCTATTCAACTTTACGATAACCCGGGCAAACCGGTCATAGACTTCAGCACGAGCAACATCAAAACTACACGCAACACCTTCAGTCCGAGGATCCAGTCATGCGAAACCGGTTTCATAAAAGAAAAGCTCGGTAAGATTATAGATATGACATTCGAAGATATGTTATACCAGGAGAAGCATGTAAATTTCAGTAAAATAGAAATAAACACGATTTGCCTGGAACTGGCAGGGGTTTTCCATGAAGCATTTTTTCATGACACAAGAAACAACAAGGTAAAAATAAAAGACGTTCGCGAATGGCCAAGCGAAAGACAGTGGGTCATTATGAACAGCATCAAACAGGATATGTATAAACAAAATCCGGAGGAAGGGGCATGGATAGAAAGTCAGATGATTATCCATCCGGATAAAACGTACAACATCCATTTTATCTATGACGAATATGAGCTGTTATCAAAAATTGCACGAAATCATGAAAATCTTCTGGAAGAATTCAAGGTATATCCGAGAAGCAGACAATACACTCCGGAATGGTGCCATAGTATTTTAGGAATGCAGCCCCAAATATCGGGCAATGAAAAACAGACTCCCTCCTATTTTTTCGCATAGGAGACGTCATAAATAAAAATCAAAATGATCCGGAATCATCTTCTTATCCGGATAAGAAGACAAATCATCTATCAAAAAAAGCCGCATAGCGGCGAACGGAAAAGATGAAAATAACAGCAGAGGGCTATCGCAAAAACGATAGCCCTCAAACTTATTTAAGAGATTTTTAACTTCTTACAGGTTTTCAACTTCCTCTTTGCTGAGACCGGATACATCCATTACCTTTTCAATGCTATCACCATGTTTCAGGAGCTTTCTGGCAATTTCTTTTTCCTTTGTCTTATCTACTTTTTCAAAAACCAGATCCGATATCTGATTAATCCCCTCAAGCAATTTGTAGTTCCCCATATGACCCATCAGGTCCACACCGCAAAAAGATGCTTTCTTCTTATATGCCGATATGTAAAATACGGCAGCAAGTATAATTGCGGTGATCAAACGTATGTCATAAGGAGAATCCTTGAACATTTCCGCATAATGAACCGTCAGCGAATTAACCGCCTCTTCCATATCTTTCGCCATTGATTCCGAAAAAGCAGATTCTTCTGTGATTTGCCATGCAAGAATCTGCTGAATAGCTTTCTTCTTCCACACAACATCCAGAACAAACTCGATTGCTTCCTGGTAAGACTCTTTGGTGCCATCATCTTTACTATCGGAGAATATTTCCAACCAGTAATCATAACGGCGCAAGAACTGCTCAATTACATCGTCAATATCTTTAAATCGTTTGTTTATCGTCAAAGGATTAATTCCCGAATATTCGGAAATCAGATTAATTGACAAATTAGTAAAGCCTTTTTCCTTTACGATCTGAAGAATTGCATCAAATATACTTTTCTTAATTTCTACATTTGTTCGCCTGTAGCGCTTTTCCTTATTCGCATCTAAATCCACATTACTCATAATAAATTCCCTTTCTTTTTACTTGTTTTATAGTCTATTTAAAAAATCTGTAAACTCCGCCATGGAACCAAATCCGGATTTTCTTCTTAACTTACATTTCATTGTATCAGCCGATTCGCAACTATATCCCAGCAGATAAGCGATTTCATTCGTTCTGAAACCCGCCTTTGTCAAATAACACATCTGCTTTTCTTTTTCGGATAAATTCGGATAACGTTTATCCAACTTCATTCTGAAGCCGGGATATAATTCATCAATCAATTGATATAGATTTTCCCAATCCAACGCATTCTGCAAATTCTTATCGAAGAGTTTATCGTATTCCGTTATTACTTTTTTCGCCTTATTCAAATCTGTTGCGTGTATATAGGCAATTTTCTTCGTCAATTCCAATTCCTCGATGACCCTCTTTCTCAACAGATCATTCGATTTGTTTGAATCCGACAACAAGTTATTTAACGTTTCGATGACTCCTTCCGCTTCCCGCTTCTTCTTTTTATGATTCTTATAGAACATAACAGAAACTACGGTAATAATCAGAATCAGCAAACCACTTACGACAAACCACAATTGCAGCCGTTGGTTTTTAATCACAGTCTGATTATATAAATTTCTCAACCTTTGTCTTGTTGTACTTTTCCTGGATTTCCAGTATGGATTTCTCGTTACTTTCGTCATATATCAGATTAAGATATTCCTGCGATTTTTTATAATAATTTAATGCCGTTTGATAATCACCCTTACTTTCGTATACACTATAGAATAATAGATTGTAATTAAACAAGTCATGATTATTCTGACTCTTTTCAATTATCCCCGAAATGGAATTCAGATAATAGATGGCAGAATCCAGATCATCAACAGCCAAATATATCTTAACAAGATTATTATAGTTTTTGAAGATAAATTCATTCTTTTTATCCAGCAAAATCGATTCCTCTATATATTTTTTGGCATTATCATAATCTCCTATATCACGGTAAGCTACCGAAATATTACTCAGACACGTTAACATCTGCATTGTATCCTTTTCCCGTACGGCATATTCCAGTGACTGATCATATAAAGAAAGCGCTTTTTCTGTCTGAGGAGGCTCCATCCGAAGATATAGGTTCCCGATCTTACTGATTATAACGTTTTCATTTTTCTTATTTCCCGCCTTCGAAAAATAGTCCCTGGCCAGAAGACTATAATGTTCTATACACTTGTCGTAATTAAGCTGTTTTCTGTAAATCGTTCCGATATCATCATTGATCAGGCCCAGCAGATTATAATGACCTTCCTTTTTTGCCAGCTCTTCCGCAAACAAAAGCTCTTGAATGGCACCTTTATAATCCCCCTTGTACATCCGGATCCGTCCCTGATAAAACCGGGCAAGAGCAGCGTTATGGCTATCACCGGTTTTTATATAATATTCCACAGCACGCCCGATGATGGTATCTCCGGTAATATCTTTATAATTTTTATCCTTTGCCTGAACCATCAGTAAAAGATACTTATAGATCTCCGGATATATAACTCCATCCAAAAGCCTCAGCGCACTATCCGGGTGATTTTGCATCATATGTTCTGCACGCTCCAGTAAGCGCTCCGTCCGGTCCGTTTTATCCGAGCAGGAAAAGGATATGGCGGCAATATATACAAATACCCCAATTAAAATTACTTGAGCTAATTTATATTTCATTTTGGTATTGTTAAACTATTATAGATGATTTATTGTTCAGCTTGAGCAGCAGTAAATTCAAAGACCTTTCTATCATATACTGAGCTTTAGAATAACATTTACTTTTTCTTCTGAATCT
>JAITVS010000230.1 GCA_031285685.1 Tannerella sp. | reverse complement strand
CGCAGAAAAAGATACCTTTGCCAAAACCGGTGTAAACCTATCTTGGGTTTAATACTTTTCTTACTGACAGATAAATTATTATGAATCAATATCTGTCAACCTATTTTGGAATAAGACATATATGAAAGAAGCCAAATTCAGAACCATAAGAACGATGAGTTATGATTTTGATTCGGGAAAAACGTTGACCGCCTTATCCAGTGTAGATGGTGTTTTTTGCGGATACGGAGGAAATGATACGACAAGGCCGAAGATAGGGAATTATCCGCAAACACACACAATGTATAACGGAAAGCCGATATTTATAAATTACTCTTATTCGGATATTGGCGATGTAACGAAGTATAACGGAGAAACTCCGGCCTTTTTCAGTATAGCCTGTGTCTATACGAATCCTGCAGATGTAATAAAAACCATTCGTTCCTTATCTCCGGACTGGATTGTTGTTTCTCCGGCGGAGATGGTGGATATCTATAAGGAGTATAACGGGACGATCAATCAATAAACATAAAAACAGACACTATGTATCATAAATATATTTTTGTTTTTCTTATCAGTCTTTTTTCAATCGGTACCTATTCCCAGGCAAAAAAGAAATTGTCCCGTACCGAGTCATTCTGGGGGCTCCATTTTGACCGGCATTCGCAGCTGACGGATAAACATCTTGGTGCCAGTCTGACGGAGGGAATGGTTGATTCCTTGTTAACGATGGGGCGTCCCGATTATATACAGGTGGATAGTAAAGGGCATCCCGGTGTTTCGAGTTATCCCACAAAAATAGGACAACAGGTAGAAAGTTATGAAAAGGATCCGCTGGCGCTTATCCGGAAAGTAACCGAAAAGAAAGGAGTTTCATTGTATGTGCATCATTCCGGTGTTATGGATATGAATTATGTACGTATTCATCCGGAAGAAGGAAGACGGCTGCCGGATGGATCACCCGACGGGCAGAATACAAGCTTATGGAGAAATTATGCCGATAAACTGCTGATCCCTCAGGTTAAGGAATTAGCGATCCGGTATGGGATTGATGGCGTCTGGATTGACGGCGAGAGCTGGGCCGTATATCCGGATTATCATCCATTGGCGGTTAAGGACTTTAAGGCACAGACAGGACTGGCTGTTCCACTGACAAAGGATGATGACCATTACAAAGAATTTCTGGAATTTAACCGCCGCAAATTTTTATCCTATATAAAACATTATACAAATGAGATCCATAAAGCGGCCCCTTCTTTTGAGGTCTGCTCTAACTGGGCTTTCAGTGCCATGATGCCGGAACCGGTTCCCGAAGATATCGGGTTGGATTTTCTTTCCGGCGATTATGATCCGGATAATTCCCTGAATACGGCTAACTGGAATGCCCGTTGTTTATCCGGACAAGGATTGCCGTATGATTTAATGGCATGGAGCTTTGTTCGTCCCAATATCCCTAAAACAGCGTTGCAAATCAATCAGGAAGCTGCATCGGTTATCAGTCTGGGAGGAGGATGTCAGGTTTATTTCCGGCAAAATGAGGATATGTCGTTCCAACCGGCTTCATTCGGAATCATAAAGGATATTGCGGATTTTATGTTGCCGCGAAGAGAATTCTGCAAAGATATTTCGATCATTCCTCAGGTCGGGTTATTCTATTCCACAGAAGGCTGGAAGGAATCGGTCGATGATATTTACAGGCCATTCGGGGTGGATGATATCAGGGGAATCATGGATGCGCTTCTGGACGGACAGCAATCAGTAGAGGTTTTGATGACGCATCATCTGAAAGAAAAAATGTCTTCCTACCCTCTGATTGTGGTACCGGAATGGGAGAAAATGGAAGATGATATGGTAGCATCATTGAAAGAATATGTCCGAAACGGGGGGAGATTATTGGTCATAGGTTCTTCTTCGACGAGACGGTTTGAAGACCTGCTGGGCGTATCCCGGAAAAAAGAACCGGTTAGAATCTCTTTGCCGATAGGTTACGATGAGCGCTTTGTCGTAGTTGAGGGAACCTACCGGGAAGTAACATGTGGTGCCGATACAAAGGAGATGGCAAGGTTTTATGAAACGAATGACTTCCGGTATCCTTCGGGAGTTGTCGCTACAGTCCGGAAATATGGAAAAGGCAGTATCGGTGGAATATATGTTGATCTGGGAAAAACATACTTATCCAATACATCTCCTGTCATCAGGGATTTACTGGCCGATATGATCGCCGAACTTCAGCCTGATATGATGGTGGAAGTAAAAGGATCCCATAAAGTGAACCTTGTTACGACTTCGAAAGACAATAAACTTCTGATACAACTGATCAACACATCAGGAGATCATGCCAATGTAAAAGTGAAAGGTATTGATGAGATTCCGGTATTACAGGACCTGAAAATAACGGTGGCAATGAAAAAAAAGCCTGCTTATGTCAAGGTTCAGCCGGAAGGAAACGAACTGGATTTTTCATATGAATCAGGCCGGGTGAATTTTATTTTGCCACGGCTGGAAATACATAGTATTATCGAAATAGATTGATAAGGTAGTCGTATAAATTAAGATAATAAATTAGAAATCAAAATATTAAAGAAGATGAAAAAGATAATTATTTTTATAGCATTTTTATGCCTGTTTACTATGGGGAATTTTGCCCAGAAGAAGTATGAACCGACATGGGCTTCACTTGATTCAAGACCGGTACCGGAATGGTTTAGGGATGCCCGTCTCGGTATATTTATTCATTGGGGTGTTTATAGTGTTCCTTCGTGGGCGCCGAAAGGCGAGTATTCGGAATGGTATTGGGCGCAATTACGGAATGATAAGCCGGATGGCCCCTGGAAGGCTTTTCATAACCGCGTTTACGGGAAGGATTATCCGTATGAATTGTTTGCACCTCATTTTACTGCGGAGTTATTTAATCCGGATAAATGGGCAGGATTGTTCAAACAGTCCGGTGCTAAATATGTCGTATTAACGAGTAAGCATCACGACGGATTTGCCTTATGGCCGGCTCCTGGCTGCAAAGACTGGAATAGTGTGGAGGTCGGAGCAAAACGCGATTTATTGGGAGAATTGACAAATTCGGTTCGAAACAAGGGACTTCGGATGGGTTATTATTATTCTTTACATAACTGGTATGATAAAGATTATGCTCCGGCAGATCCGGAAGGGCCGAGAAACATTACGAAATATGTAGATGAAATCATGATGCCGCAGATGAAAGATCTGGTCAATAAGTATAAACCTTCTTTGATTTTTACGGACGGAGAATGGACGGCATCTTCCGATGATTTTAAAAGTAAGGATTTTTTAACCTGGTTGTATAATGAATCCGAAGCGCCTTCTGATGTCATTGTGAATGACAGGTGGGGGACTGAAACAAGAGGTTATCACGGAGGATATCTGACGAGTGAATACGGATTGGTCGACCTGAAAGGGACCCCGTTAAATGAAGAAAGAGTATGGGAAGAATGCCGGGGCATCGGAGCTTCGTTTGGCTATAACAGGAATGAAGCCGTCGAAGATTATTTCACCCGGAAGCAGGTCATACATCTTCTGATCGATATTGTCAGTCGTGGCGGAAATCTGTTGTTAAATGTCGGTCCGACGGCCGACGGCCGTATTCCTCCTATTATGGAAGACCGGTTACAGGCTTTGGGTAGCTGGCTTGAGGTGAATGGAGAGGCCATATATAATACACGGAAATGGACGACAACCGGTGAAGGTCCGACTCCGAGAGAAAAAGGAATCGCCCAGTCAAAATCATCCAAAGAGGCTACAGAATATACGGGAAAGGATATCCGGTATACGGTTTCCAAGGATGGAAAGAATTTGTATGCAATTGTTCTGGGATGGCCTCAGGATAAAATAGAATTGAAGAGTCTGAATCTGAAAGGCGGAAAAGGAACCGTATCCCTGCTGGGCTCCGCCAAAAATGTTTCTTATCGTACCGGTAATCAGGGAAAATTGATTATTGATGTTTCCGGTTTTAAGACGAAAGACCTGCCATGTGAGCATGCATTCGTATTCAGGTTGACCGGCTTTACTTTTTAACCTGTTAATATCATAGATATGAAATTGAATATATTTTTGTGTGCAATGATTGT
>JAITVS010000219.1 GCA_031285685.1 Tannerella sp. | reverse complement strand
GTTCCGTTCTATCAGAGCGACAAAGATCAAATTGCCCGAAAGGCTCTTCAGAAAGCATTCCCTGAACGGGAAATCATCGGTATCGACTGCCGTCCACTGATAAAACAACACGGATCGCTTCATTGCGTGACGATGCAGTATCCGGAAGGAGTCCTCTGATTGCTTGTTCTTTTTCTTGCTAAAAAGAACCCAAAATCAAGGCTTCGTCCGCTTCGTTCGTTAAGCTTAACGCTTCGTCGTCTAAAATCTATGTAACTCGCTTCGCTCAAACAGCATAGATTTTTAACGCCTCCTTCACTACTTAACGACTCACCGCACGAGGTCGGTCAAATACTTTCATATTTAAATTCTTAACTCTTAATTTATAAACCTCTATGAACCCAACAGATCTTTTTTTGAAATATGTGACTTTCGATACACAATCCGACGAATCGTCTTCAACCATGCCGAGTACGGAGGGACAAATGATTTTTGCGAAAGAGATTATCAAACAATTGCAGGATATAGGAATGCAGGAGATTTCGCTCGATGAAAACGGATATATCATGGCGACATTGCCGGCCAACACAGAGACTGCTAATGTTCCGACGATCGGATTTATCGCCCATCTCGATACAAGCCCCGATATGTCCGGATATAATGTAAAACCTCGCATTGTAAATTATCAGGGAGGCAATATCGTCCTGAACGAAGAACAACAGATCGTTCTGTCTCCTGAAATGTTTCCCGAAATGAAAGACTATATCGGTCAGGATCTGATAGTAACCGACGGAACGACATTGCTTGGAGCCGATAACAAGGCCGGTATTGCAGCCATCATTTCAGCCATGAGCAATCTGTTGGAAAATAATGAGATAAAACACGGAAAAATACGCATTGCTTTTACTCCCGATGAAGAAATAGGACGCGGCGCGAACAAATTTGATGTGGAAAAATTCGGTTGCAAATGGGCATATACAATTGATGGCGGCACAATCGGAGAACTTGAATATGAAAACTTCAATGCCGCTTCGGCAAAAATCATAATCAAAGGGCGCAATATTCATCCGGGATATGCTAAAAACAAAATGCAGAATGCAATCCAGTTAGCCGTCTATTTTCACAGCCAGCTACCGGAAAACGAACGCCCGGAAAAAACAGAAAAATACGAAGGTTTTTATCACCCGACATCTTTAGGCGGCACAGTTGAAGAAGCTATGCTTTCCTATATCATACGCGACCATGACCGCAAGTTGTTTGAAGACAAAAAAATGCGAATAGTCGATATCGCACAAAAGATGAAGGAAAGTATGAATGCGGATATCACGGTCGAAATAAAAGATCAATACTACAATATGCGCGAAAAAGTGGAACCGCACAAAGAAATTGTCGATATAGCCTTTGAAGCGATGGTCGGTTGCGGTGTCAAACCGATTGTCAAACCGATTCGCGGAGGTACGGATGGCGCACGCCTCTCATTTATGGGCCTCCCCTGCCCGAACGTTTTCGCAGGCGGAATTAATTTTCACGGACGCTACGAATATCTCCCCATAAAATCCCTTGAAAAAAGTAAGGAAACAATCCTGAATATTATCGGAATCACTTATTCCAAATATTCAAATAGTTAAAGTAAGACGGATATATTATGCGCCAACAGCTGCACGGAATTAGATTTGCCGGTTTACTGTTTATGCCAGGGAAAGATGGTGCTTCATATATGTCCGGCATTCACTTAATGTAATAATCAGATGAAAAAAACGGCCATTTCTATCATAGCGCTTACATTGATATCCTGTGATAAAACAGTTCAGGGCGAACAGGAGGAGTTTCGGGACCCATATCTATGGCCATTTTCAGAAACTTCAATCTGGAATATGCCTATCGGCTCAGATGCCGAATATGTGCCTGCCCTGTTTGAGGATGTTGACAAACTGCGAATGACGGTAGACGAAGATTATATTGTCATGAAACCGAATGCTCCGTTAACCAAAGTTTATTATAGCGAAGCAGGATGGAACAAAGCCAAAGACCGTTGCGAACATAACAGCACATTACTATTTGAAGCGCCTTTTCCGCACGACTGGATTATCAGTTCCGAGACATGGATCGGGACAACTCCCAACTCCGGATTGGCAACGCTTATGCCCGATGGCGAAACCATTAAGCAGACACAACCGTTTGCGCATTGCCGGGAAGGAAATGTCGCGACATCCAAAGCGATGGCCAAAGATGTCAATCTTTATGGAGAAGGGATAACGGGAGCACATGGAGGTTCGCGTTTGTCCGCTATCGGCGGTGCCCTGCGCAATCATGAACTAACTCCTGCCTCGGGACCGGTACGGCATGCGCTTAAGGTGAATGTCTATGCCTCTAAAAATCTATACTACGACACGGAGACCAAAGGCTTCCGCTGGCCGGCGGGAGGTGCGGATAGCCAGGCGGCAAATATCTACGGAACAATACGTCAAGCGCCCCATAACAAAGAATGCCGGATGGGCGCCTTATTGGCTTTACCAGCCTCATTAGATATTGCGACCCTGGAATTAAAAACAGAACCCGCCCGAATATTAGCTGCCGCTTTTCAGGATTACGGAGCGTATATCGTCGACAACACCGCCTGGGATGTTTTTGCTATCATAACGGAATGGAGTCCCGACGGACGTTTCATTGATGAATTTAGAAAGAACTGGGGTTTTAACTTCTCTACCTACGGTAATGACATTAATGCCAGTTGGGCAGAAGACCTGAAAAAGATTTTTTCGCAACTGCATATTGTCGTAAACAATACGGAAAGCACAATCGGCGGCGGAGGCACACCCCGACAAAAATTAGCGCCTCCGTTCATGGAAAAATAAGACATTCCGGTCACAGGAGATGTATCGCACCCTGTGACCGGAATATCATATAAACTTCAGTTGAAGATTCCAACTATTACCCGTCCTGCAACACATCTTCTTTCCGCTTGGGTTCGGCCGGTTCCAAACGGACGTCCGGATCAAACGGGTTAAAATAATAGATGTTCCGATCATGGAGATATTCCAGGAACAAAGGCAGTTTTTGCATAAACAAAGAATATTCTTTCGATTTTGCCGGAGTCCATCCGGACTCTGCTACAGCCGAAAGTCGAGGAAACACCATATAATCCAAACGCTTTTCATCTGCAATACGTTCCGTCCACATTGACATTTGCAGCCCCATCACCTGGTCTTCATAATTTTTCATCAGATGAACTACCGGCTCCGGAAATTGATAAATATCCTCAATCGGATCATATCCGCCCCATAACCGCCCTATACGGTGACTTCCATACTGCACAAAATCACCATAAAGCGGACGCCTCGGCGTCATTATGACATCAAACCCCAACTCTAACGCCTTCGCAAATTGATATCTACGATCATGGCGCCACCACATTACCACTGCTTTCGAGGGAGAAACGCCCGCATCGACAATTTCGTCCCAACCGATTACTTTCTTACCTTTCGAAGCTACCAGATCCGCAATACGACGTATAAAGTAATGCTCCAGACCAACCTCATTCTTAAGATCTTTATCTTTTATAAACTGCTGGATTTCAGGATCGGTAAACCAACTCTGATTTCCGTAATGCACCTCATCGCCGCCGATATGAATATAAGGTGCAGGGAATAAAGAAATTATCTCATCCAACACATGGCTAATAAATTCAAACGTTTCTTCTTTACACGGATGAAAAGTAAAATTAGCCCAGCGCCCTTCGCCTCCGCCCGAAATTTCCGGATAAGCGCGACAAGCCGCCGTCGCATGGCCGGGCATATCGAACTCAGGAATAACCATAATCTGACGCTCAGCGGCATAAGCTACGATCTCCCTGATTTCCTCCTGTGTATAGAAAGTCGCAGGGGCATTCGGATCATGATAATTCCCTGTCGCACCAACAGTTGTCAGTTTCGGATAACGCTTGATTTCTATGCGCCAACCCGGCTCATCCGTCAGATGCCAATGAAAAACATTCATGCGAAGCGAAGCCATCATATCAAGATATTGTTTCACTTTATCTTTTCCGAAAAAATGCCGGCTTTCGTCGAGCATAAAACCGCGCCAGGCATAACGGGGTTCATCTTCAATGCGCGAAACGGGAATAGCTCCCTTATAAAAACGAGCCAACTGCAACAAGGCTTCTTTCGCATAAAACAATCCGCTTTCCGTCGAAGCCTCCAACAGGATCTCCTCCGGCGAAACAAGCAGATGATAACCATCCGCTTTCAAGCCCAAATCCGTTTTCAACTCCAAACGCACCTGTTTGCCTCCCGATTGATTTTCCGATAGACCGAAAGATTTTATCTTTTCGGACAGTTCGGACGCTAATTGATCCGAATACCCTCCGGCGCCAAGAACGACCGTATTTTTATTCAAATTGAAAACACCCCTTCCCCTGCTATACTTCGCCGGAGTCGGAAACAAATTCACCTGCGAGAACACAGGATACACAAATTGTGTAAAGAACAATAATACCAAAACCATTTTTCTCATAACAAATCTATTTTTCAATAATTTCAGGTACAATAATCTCGTCAAATTGTTTTAAGAAAAGGGTGCGCTTTTTCAAGCGCACCCTTTCATGATTATACCGGTTTACCAGCCGGTAGTCTGGTTCAAATCGGGGTTTTTAGCCCTGACATTGGTTGGCACAGGATACAGATAATGCTTATTTTCATCAAACACGCGTTTATCACGGGCAAACTGCGTGCCGGAATATGCATCTATGTAGTTTTTACCGTCTACTTCAAAAACAGCAG
>JAITVS010000094.1 GCA_031285685.1 Tannerella sp. | reverse complement strand
ATCGTATCTTTGCTGAGTACTTTGTACATAGGAAGCGTTTTTTATTTGTTTTTTAGCGATTACAAAATTAACGCTTCCTTTTTTTTATGCTAATTTCTAAAAGTCAAGATAACTTCTTTATACCATAATTACCTTTGTTCAGGTTTTATAATGGAGAAACAGAATGAATTTTAAAGTAATAATATCTCTTCTTGTATTTCTTGCCGTACAGGCATGTGACATGCTTGAGTCACATCCGTATGATGGAAATATCAAAGGAGAAACGGGAATAAACACAAAGAATATTAAACGGATAGAAGATTCGTGTAAGGGAAAAAACAGACTAAAGTTCGCATTTATAAGTGATACACAACGCGCATATGATGAGACGGAAGACTTTGTCAATGTACTAAATAAACGTGATGATATTGATTTCGTGATCCATGGCGGTGATATTTCGGACTTCGGCCTGACAAAAGAATTTATATGGATGCGTGATATTTTAAACAATCTGAAGGTTCCTTATGTAGTTCTATTGGGAAATCACGACTGTCTTGCAAACGGAGAGGATATTTTTCATAAAATATTCGGAAATGAAAACTTCTCTTTTCTGGCAGGAAACACCAAATTTATCTGCCTGAATACCAATGCGCTTGAGTTTGATTATTCACGTCCGGTTCCTGATTTTAATTTTATGGAAAACCAGGCGAATGATGATCGGCCTGAATATGAAAAAACAATTGTAGCCATGCACGTACGTCCCTATGCATTACAATTTAATAATAATGTAGCACCATTCTTTCAATACTGTATACAAAATTATAAAGGTATCCAGTTTTGTATATACGGACATGAGCATCAGATTCTGGCTGAAGATCTGTTTGAAGATGGAATTATGTACTATCAGGTATCCAATATCAAAAAACGGAAATACCTGATTTTTACCCTGAAACCGAATAACACATATGATTATGAAGTGGCTTCTTACTAAAATCGGGTTAAGCCTTATGATAGGTATGATTTATCCGGTAAACGCTGATGCCCGTGAGTATTACTATGAACGTATTAAAAAAACCCAGACATTTTGGCAACAACTGATACCTTCACATGCAAAAATACAATATGCCGGTGGGATCGGGTTAGTTTCAGCGGGGATTGGGTGGGATTACGGATTGTCGAATCGGTGGGAAACAGATCTAATGATGGGCTTCATTCCGAGTTATTCCACAGACCGGGCTAAAGTAACATTTACATTAAAACAAAACTTCTTGCCATGGAATAACCAAAGGCTCAACGATAAAGTTTCAATTGATCCGCTATCCTGCGGACTTGCCGTAAACTCAATTATCGGCAATGAATTCTGGGCCGGTGAACCGGATAAATATCCAAATGGTTATTACAACTTCTCTACGAAATTCCGATTTTGGATTTATATAGGACAACGTATAACATTCCACATACCCGAAGAAAGACGTTTTTTTGCCAGATCCGTCACTGCTTTTTATGAAATAAGCAGTAATGATTTATATCTACTTAATGCCTTTACGAACAGTTACCTGAAACCTACGGATTATCTGCGACTGGCATTCGGATTAAAGTTCCAGATTTTCTAACCTCACCGACTTCCCAAATCAAGATACATCATCTGGAAAAAGGATTTCGCTTCTTTTTCCAGATCCGGATCACCTGTTTGTTCCAATATCCGCTGCTGATTATTATCATACAGAAAAACACTGGACGAATCCATCATACAAAACCCGTTCACATACGAATAAAACGAAAATTTCCTGCTTTGGGGGTCAAGCAAATCTTTACTGAATTTAAAACCGGAATAGTCAATCTGGAGTTGCGATAATAAAGTCGCTGCCAAATCATTCTGCGACCCATAATCTGAAATAATCGCAGGCTTCCTGACGGCTCCCCCAAGCCAGATCATCGGAATATGAAAACGCACCTTATCATAATTATTTGTTCCCTGCGGATAACTCTGCATTGCATGATCGGCTATAAACACAATCAACGTATTATGCCACAAATTCGTAGATTTAAGATCGGAGACGAATTTACCGATACATTCATCCGTATAATTGACCGAATTCAGAAATGGAATATCAAATATATCAGTAGGCACGTCAAACGGTTCATGACTACTGAGAGTTAAAATAACTTTCAGAAAAGGACCACCTTGTTCTGTCTCCGTAAGATCCTGATATACCCTTTCAAGCAACGGTTGATCCGGAACACCCCATTTTGTCAGCCGTTCCTTGACCGGAAAATCCTTATCCGACACAATGTCCTGAATTCCGCATGCACCCACAAAATAGGAACGCATATTAGCAAATTCCACATCCCCGCCATAATAAACAGATTGATTATCATACCCACTCTTTCTCAGGCTTTTAGGGATCGTAGGTAAAGCATCCGTCTTTTTGGGATATTTCAAGATTGCTGCTGTAGGATGCGAAGGATATCCACTCATCACTGAAACCAATCCTCTGTCGGTACGAAAGCCATTCGCATAAAAATTATTAAACAATACCCCCTCCTTAGCAAACCTGTACATATTCGGAGCAACAATGGAGTCGAAAGCCACATCATAGGAAAAACTTTCCAGTATACAAAGGATAATATTCGGTCGGCTGGTATGCAATAACTTGGGAACTGTTGAATTCTCCGATTGCCGGTGTAGCCGTTCAAAGCTCCGTACAGCCTCATTTCGATCATAAAATTGATACTGTGATTCGAAATTATCAAATTTGCCAAGCGAATACATGAAATTAAATATCGGATTAATCGCCGCATGATTAAGGAACATACGATCACTGAAATAGGCATAGCTTATATTCATTGTCGAGACCGTAACCCCTCCCCTGATAGGTAGAAATAAAACACCGGCCAGCAGGACTAATATAAAGCATGTTTTCGCACGATTCCGGAGAACAGTAAGCCGAAGTATCATTTTTCGTATAATCAATACATAACCCCAATAGAATAAAATCAAAAGTATAATAGCAACCAGTATACCAAGAAACCATTCCAGAGTGGAACCGCTGGCGATAACCTCCTTTGGACTCTGAAGATACAACAGGACAGCAGGATCCAAATGAAATCCCCAATGAGAATAAAGTATAAGATCTACGGATGTAGCGATTGCAATAATAGGCAATACTACTGCAAAATAAGCATTAAATATCTTTACCAGCGAATCCGGCCGCAACCACCAAATCGATGCGATCAAAAGAAGAAGAGGAATGATTGTCAGGTAGCCGCTCATAGACATATCAAGAGATAAACCATGATAGAGAACCTGCGGCATATCTATCATGTCAACTCCCCCATTGATGCTTCCGTGTACAAGAATAAATATTATTTTCTGAAAAAGGAAAACAAGTAGAAAAAAACAAAAAATGATGAATGGCAAAAAAATACGTCGGCTCATAAGGTTCATTTGTTCAATACAGAAGTAATCTATATCTCATAGTTTATTTAGCATACAAATGTATAAAATTTTATCTTGCGAAATGCGTATTTTTTCATTTTTGAACAATTAAACAATCAATTAAACAAAAAATAATATCTTTTCATTTTGATTGACGGTTATCCGGAAGCACTCACAAAAGGCAAGCGCTTCCCCTTATTATTGTTATATCAGTTCACGAAAATTCTTATCATTTATTTCTTTCCAAGCACTTGCTTGATTCCTGCCAGATGATCATTGAATTCGGCCAATTGAGCGATTACCATACCGGCCTGATTGTTCTGATCAATACCGGCCAGCTTATTGTTTTTATTGAAAATGGTTTTGATTTGCTCCCAACGTTCTTTTTCCCCTTTGGTGAGATATCCGGCGATTTCTTTCAGTTTCAGAAGATTGGCCTCACTATCGGATGTTAATGTCTGTGATTCATTTTCGTAATGAGTCAGAATAAGCGAACTGACCTCCTTTTGATTCATCAGCGGAACGATCTGTGAAAGCATTTTATTCATATCACGGTACGAGCCCTGCAGTTTAAATACCGGCTCCGTTCGATACGCATTCTGCATTGCCGCACTGGCAATATACTGCTGATTGACCTTCATTACCACATCACGTACCAGCAAGCTGTTTTTTATCACTGCAATAAAATCATCGACATCCTGTCGTGTATGATTGCCTTCCAGATCAGGCATCATCTCACTCCTGGCTTCAATGAATTCTACCAAGTTATAAAAATCGGTAAAATTCTTAGCCGCAACTTTCTGAAGGTATGGATTTTCTACAATTGCATTTTCAAGCAAACTCAGGCGGAACAGGTTTCCGGAGTCACCAATCACATCCCCCAGATTGTATACGTCGGCACGGTTTGCCAACATGTCCGGTATCTGGAATTTCTCTCCGCTTTCAGTATACGGATTCCCTGCCATAATCACACAGAAGCGTTTACCACGTAAGTCATAAGTCTTGCTTTCTCCTTCAAAAATACCATCCATCTTTCGCTGTCCGTCGGCTAACGAAATAAATTTCTGCAAAAACTCCGAACTGCAATGCTGGATATCATCCAGATAAAGCATCACATTGTCAGCCATTTCAAAGGAGAGATTGATTTTTTTCAATTCCTCACGTGCACCCGACGTCTTTGCTTCCGACGGGTCGGTACTTGTTATCGAATGGCCGATTGTAGGTCCGTTGATCTTCACAAAATTAAGCCCCATGATATTGGCCAGATATTCCATTAATGTTGTTTTACCATAACCGGGAGGTGACAATAGCAACAACATTCCCATACGCGCGGTACGTTTGTTTTCTCCGGCTACGCCTAACTGCTTCGCCAGATTCGCTCCGATCAGCGGAAGATAAACGCCGTTAATCAGCTTATTCCGGACAAATGAAGTCAGCACACGTGGTTTCAGTTCATTTATTTTCAATGATTTTCTATAATCACTAACCAAACGGTCTTTCAACTGTGTAAAATCATTGAAAGCGGGAACACAGACTTCATTGAAACACTTCAGTTTAAACATCAGTTTATGGTAATCCGTATGATACAGATTATCCGCTATAACCGGATGGCTTCCGCGCAAGTCTCCAATCTCAATATAATCAGGACTGCTGCGTAACTCGAATTGAAGTTCTTTCAGTAATAACAAACAGGCTGTTTCCCCCCGGTATTTTTTATAATTTTTCAGGTCGTCAGACAGATCGATAAATGACGATAACCAGTTACGTACCAAATAATAACGTTCTACCGCACCAAATGAATCATCAGCCACATCCGCGTTAAAACTTCCCTGAAGTTTATTTGATTTCAGGTATTTCAAAAATTCCTTTTCGAGAACTTTTGATTGTTCACTGACTGTGAACGCCGGATTATCAGCAAACTCACGAAACAAATACAATGCGACTATTTCCGGAACGATCTTCACGGTGTCAAAATACCCTTCATTCCATTGAACGAACAGATCCCGGATCTGATTTGTCACATACTGATAATTACATGACGCAGGAAATGCTTTCAATACATTATTCGCCGAAACAATCAATCCGCGCAACAACCTCTTTTCTTCCTCCTTGATGGCATGCCAGAACAACTGTGCCGCCACACGAATTTGCGGACGAAATGACAATACACCTAACTGTTCGGTCAGTGATACCATACTTTCATATATCCGGAGCGCATCATAATCGTGAACTCCTTTCAGGTATGATTCGGAATAACTTTGTTCGATTTTCTTAGCGATAAATTCTTTCGCATTGAAGCCGCCTGATATCCGGTATTCATTAAACGCCAGATAAGCGAGATATTCAGAACGATAAACTTCACTGTTTTCCGAAACGACCTCCTGTTCCCAAATATCCCTGTAACGGATAATATCACTGTTTTTAAGGTCATGGTAAAAGTTTGTTCCCGTAAGGTGATAAAACAATTTATCATCACGACGTACAACCGTCAGATCCAAAGACTGTTTATTTACTGCAAATTTGTAATTACCCAGCGAGATTATATTATCACCATCAGCAAAAAGTTCCGTTTTATCTTTCAATATACGCAACGCATCTTCGAGTGATGTTTTAAGGCTGTTTTCCAGGTTCTCGGCTTTGGAAACATCCCCCAGACCCCTTAAGTCTTCCACCAACTTACGTACCTTATCCACCATCAGGTCCGTGGAATAAAACGCCTGTATTTCTTCCTTCGTCTTAAACGACTGCGCCTTGTTTTCCACATTCTTCAGCACACGAAGTCCGATTTGCTCCAACGAAGAAGTACGACGGTTTATTTGTTCTATCAATTGCGCTTTCCGGCCATCAAACGCTTTTACCACTTCATTGCGTTTATCCGCAATGATAGAAATAAATTCGTCAAAATCAGCAAATTTGCTTTCCAGTTCTTCGACCTGAACACTCACTTTCGTGAAATACTCATCCGCCTTTTCCGGTGAAGTAGCCAATTCCAGATAGTTTACTATACTCTGCTCTAATAAAGTCAGTTGCGCACGGAATTCAGCCGCCGCCTCGCCGCTTTTCAGCGAGTCTGTTTTTTTCTTGAGTTGAGCACGGACTTCATTCAACGAAGCAAAAATCAGGGATATTTTTTCAATAATCTTTGTTGCCTGCGTTGTATCATCAATCTTAAGGCTGTTCAGAATATCAATCAGCAATTCCAACTCCGAAGAAATCAGCTTACAATTATCTTCTATTTTATTGGCATCAATCACCTTTTTCACCTTGTCAACTTCGCCGCGCTGCTCGTTCACTTTATTTTCATACGAAACAAGCGCCTCATCCCTCAACAAAAATTCCACTGTCTTGACCGAAAGTTTTTCATTCGTCTGCGACAATGCCTGTTTCAGTTCATCAATCTTTTCGAGGTTAATATACTTCAGGCTTGCGAGCTCAATGACCTGGCCCTGCATCTTACGCGTTTCAGCCAGCAATTTCACATGCTGTTCCAATGATTCAAAACGGGCATTCCTGACCTGCAACAAAAGATCATCAACTTTCTTAACCGAATTTTCAAGTTCCTCTTCAGAGTGCCTGCGCTGCACTTTTACTTTATCAAATTCATCAATAGCCGTGTTGGCTATCTCTTTTATTTGTCCGAGCGGTTCCGACAAACCAAAAGCTACCTTATCCGAGATCCAGAAATATGCATCAATTACATCATTCGATTTTTTGACAATATCCTCATAAAGTCCTTCATACGTATCCTCCTTGTTTATCAAATGAATAACCTCCTGACATTCGGCCATTGCCTTCACTATACTTTTATTTCCGATCTTATACAGGAAATTATCTTTCCGCTCCTGATTTTCCTTCAATTCCAGGGAATAAGGCGACTGCCATATCTGCACCTGATGATGACGCGTAGCCTCCTGCTCCGAGCGAAACAGAATCAGTGTTCCGTCTTTGAATAGCGTATGTCCGTTACAAACAATCGGTGTTTCAACCTGTTGTTTGATGATATTATAGGACATCAGGACATATGTATTATTCGTATTTTGATAAAAAATATACAAAAAATCTTCTCCGTTAGGCGAAGCAACTTTACGGAAAAACTCAAGATGATTCAGGTTACTCTCAAAAATTTTAGACTCTCCGTTTTGCAGATAATATCCGTTCGGGAAAATCACTCCATGATTGTCCGGCAGCAAGATTCCCGCATCATTCAACATTTTCAGGTTAACAACCTCTTTTGTCCGTGTATTGAAGACATACGCGCGAAAATCCTCCTGATAGGGCTTTATCCGTATCAGGATTAAATTTCCCAGATCGGCATAATAGTAATCCGCATCATCAAGTTGCTGATCTTTATTATCCACCTTTTCAGCATAGATTCCCTTACCGGTATCCGTATTATTTTCTACTTTAAAGGTGATATCGCCGCCAATCGCCTCAATAAACACCTTGTCTAATATGGAAACATGGGGATGAAGGCCCAAACGACGGTCTTCCAATGTTGTTTTTATCCATTTGAATTCATGCTGCGGGGCTTTTATTACTTCATGGATGCTTCGATCATCCTGATAAATCAGTTTACCGCCTTTTATCAGCCACTTGAATGCCTTTCGATCCCCTACATTTTTACTCGTCTGGAAAATCATATACAGATAATTTTCCGTACGGCGGAATTTTGAAAACGTAGAATCACGGTAATACTTATAAAGATTTTTGTAGTCCGTCAAAAAAGCCGGATCGTCAATCAAATCCAGTGACTGAGGAATAAACTGATTAT
>JAITVS010000042.1 GCA_031285685.1 Tannerella sp. | reverse complement strand
CTTCCTAACCTCTGGAAGATAAGAAAATCCAAAGAAACTCCAACACAAGTCTAACACGACTCCAAAAGTAGTCTAACAGATATCCAACTAAAACAATAAAGGATTGAAATCTCCCAGGGTTAATACAGTTGAAGTTATCACTGGAACTGGTTCTCTACTTCCTCCTGTACTTTATCGGATGATTACAATAGTCCCGTCGTATCAACAACAATATGTCTCTTTCTTCCTTTTGTCTTTTTACCACCATCAATCCCTCTGCATAACCCACCGCTGCCGGTCGTTTTAACGGATTGGGAATCAATCAATCCCAAGCTTGGAGAATGTTCCCTACCAGCCCTTTTCCGGGTTAAATCGCGAAGACGTTCATGTATCTCGTCAATCGTTCCATCCCGTTTCCATTTGTTGAAGTAGTAATAAACCAACTCCCACTTTGGAAAATCTTTGGGAAGCATACGCCACTGACAACCTGTTTTAAGCATGTAGAAGATCGAATTAAAAATTTCTCTTAAACTGTGCTTCCGCTCGCGTTTGTCATTTAAAACAACTAATATTGTACTCCATTGACTATCGGTCAAGTTAGTTGAATAAGTTTTTTTCATTATTATCTTTATAGCTTGGTAACCATAAAGATACGAATAGTACATAAATTAACAAACTGATAGTCAATATTTTTATCTTAGATCTATTCTATTTTTAAACAGTTTCTCAATTTTGACATATATTGCAGTACCAAATTAAACAATAAAAATTCGGAGCCATCCCATTGGCTTGGAAGAAACTAAATCATACAGTACATGTCAAAATATATTATCGAACACGATAAGAACTTTTTATTTTATCCAATTTTTATTATATTTGCACCAACGAACAAATAAACAACTATGAAACGAATATTATTATTGTTATCATTTATTTCATTATTACACTTGTCTGTATATTCACAAGATCCCATAATTCAAATTAATGAAAATGGAGACGAATACATCTCTGAAGTTATTGAAAATAAACTTCTTAAAGACGACCTATTTTCAAATTCCCAAGAATGGATTGCCAAAACCTTTGGCGACTACAAAAGTGTAATTCAGTTTGAAGATAAAGATGATGGAAAATTGATTATAAAAGGAGGTAGTCCAATAGATTATATAGGTAGAGATCCTATGGTAACAATTAAAATAAATTTAAACTACACTATTACAATTGAATGCAAAGACTTAAAATATAGGTACACCATTTCTGATTTTTCTATTGAACAAGAAAGAACCCTTCTTGGAAGAACAAATTTTGTAGATAAAGATAGATCGGAACATTCAAGTAGAATAGACAAAATGTCCAAAGAGTTGAACTCCTTAATAAATAAGTTAGACTCTTTGAACTCAATTAATCAATCCAATCTTAAGAAAAAAGAGCTATCAGTGTTAAACAATGAAAGAGAAAAAACGACAGAGTCAATTCGTTGGAAAAAAATTGCAATTGAAGATGATGAAATATTTTTAGAAAAAGAAAATGAGGCTCTTTTAACTCTTTCAAATTCACTAAAAAGAGCAATGATAAAAGATAATTCATTTTAATACACACTCTACTACCTCCAATAATTAATTAAATTATGAAAAAAATATTTTTATTATTACTGATTTTTCCATTATTCATCTCATGTTCGGATGATAACAAAGAACTAACCCGAGATTTTGAAATTGAGGGTATAACCGGGACTGTATGGAGGGGAAAATCAGCCGAGAATAAACAAATGGAATTGAATTTTTTCTCGGCTGATACATGTTACTATATTTCTGATTTAAATGATATAGTACAACCGCCCCAGCAAAGCAAATACACATATAAGTATGAATATCCGAAAATATATTTAACTTCAACAATTATAGTAATTCCAGGGACTCCAACATTAGCCCCTGGAATTGAATGCGTTATATCTAAAAACAAAATGTCATTAATGACTACTGACAATAATCAGATGTTTGGAAGCCTGACTTATCAGCAAAAATAGCGTATCAAGATAGTTTCACTTTTATTGTATTTCCATCTCGGTAAAGACAACCCGCAGAGACCTGGCTTGCCGCATTAGGAAAGCTGTCTAGATTTATCCTTAATAAGCTTGAACTTAAAAGAGTACCATTTCCGTTTGCATCAAGAAGCCTTATTGCACCTGGTACTATATCACTTTGTACTACAATATGTCCAGTATTTTTATTAAAAAATCTCGAAGTAATAAATGGAACCCTTGTAGTATTTGTTCCAGGATCATTTTCGTAATTTATTTCCAATACAACAAAGTTGCCATCATACATTTTCAAAGAACCTGCAGGATTAATAGTAATACGTCTATCGCCGTTTGATGTCTCATACCTTCCCTTAATCACTATATTTCCGCTTTCGTCAACCGTAAAGTTTCCATCACCAAGGTTAAACTCTCCCGTTCTCCCGTTCATCCAAGATTTACCTGATTGACTGACCATCTTCTCATTTTGGAAAAGCCATCCTCCGACATTTCCGTTTGGCGTATAAAGAAGGTCTGTGGCGACAGATTTAAATTCCGCTCCGAATGGCTCCCAATCTGTGTAAGGACGAAATCCGATATCTTTGGTTATGGAAGCACCATCCGTTCCCTTATAAATCCAGTACTTATTTGTTTTATCGTCTAAATAAAACATAACCCCATCCCTCCGGATCGAGTTATTGTAAAAAACATGAGGCAAAGGAATGTCAGCCCAAGATCCCAGAAACGTATACACTGGCCCGACGTCTCCCTTCTCGGGATAAACAGCGTAAGCAGTAGCAGTCGTCCATGCCTCCCACACTCCGGCAGTCTTGATACATTGAGATACATAGATATACTTCTTTCCGTTAAAGTTAGGAGAGGCCATCCAGTCAGACGGGATAACGCCGGGGGTAGAAGGTCTTCCGGCGTATGTCGGCGAATTATCTGCATAATATGCGTATAAATACCCTTGTCCGTCCACTCCGTTTGTACCGTTTGCTCCGTTTGTCCCATCCTTTCCGTTAGAGCCGTTCGCTCCATCAGCCCCTTTTGAGATCATAAGTTTCCAATATGCATCACTCGTATCCGGCCGTACTATAGAGTTTTGTTTCACGCACTTGTAAACATTTCCGTTATATTTCACCATGTCGCCAGGATAATAAGTTGTACCCTGAAGCCAATTCCCGCGATCAATACCTATATAGTCTATTGTATCACCATCCGGACTTTGAATCGTCGTCCCACTTTGAAGAATTGTACCTTTTATGACTAACTGATTTTGTTTGTCAACATTCCAGGAAACATGGCTATTTGCATCACCTATCTTAAACTTTTTTGAGAGCATATCCCAATACTGGGTTCCGTCTGTAGACATTATTTTATTGGTGCGCATTTGTCCCGGCAATATCTCCGTATATCCGTAAAGAGTAACAAAAGACCGGGATCCTTCATATTCGCTATTCAAATATCCCACTACAAAATGATAATATCCGGCAGTTCCTTCCATTTCGATGGGCGTCTTGGTCAGCAGAAACTCGCCCGTTCCGTTCGTCTTTGAGCACCTCATATATAACCAATATGCATCAGTATCAGGTACAACCCGAGAATAAGCAGCGATATCCCAAAAATTATCCTTATATTCCTGAGTGGAATGAGACGGCGCAAGGGTATCAATTCCTAATGTCATATGCTGAATAATTCCGTGTCCGTCCGGAAAATATTTTGATCGCGCTGTGAATATTTTTGTTTCATCATCAATGTTAAACTCATGATCAACTTCGGTTATCGGATCTGTTTTACTATTTACAAACCGGTATTGATGGCTGTTATCGCCAACTAAAAGCTGCATGGTACGCACGTAAACAGGATCAATTCCTTCAGAAAAATTTTTAAAGGCGCCCTGCAGAGCATTCCCTAATTCTAAAGCATCCCGGAATTGTCTTTTGGTGTACTGCTTATTTTTGCTGCTTTCCCGGTCAATCTGGTTAGGGATCTGCTTAATATCATTAATGACCTGACTAAGTCCGCTACTTTGCAAAAAGTCGGAAATTGTTATTTCATACCGGTAGGGTTTATCGTCACCATTCTCAATGTAAAGTTTACAGTTCGTTATGCGAATTTCACGATCAAGGTTCAGCTTTGTATCATAGACGCCAATCATTTGTCCACAGGAAAGCGATATGTCGTTTTCATAGAAATAGATCTCATCGCAGGTCGCCTGAAGCTGTACCCTGTTTTCACATTTTTCGTCAAGCCATTTTTGTGCTGCCTCAAGGAGTCTCTGCTCTGCTGCTTTTATATACGGATCCGGCATTTTTATTCCGGTCAGGATGAATTCATCACCAGGATTAAAGTTGATACTTCCCGGAACCTCTAATGCGTTTTCTTCCTTATTTTTTACCAATTTAAACATTTTCCTGCCGTTATCCCAACTCCCCTCGGCAATAGCAAGGTCATAACCGGCTAATTGACTATTACCCTGAAAAGTAACAATAGCCTCGACATCTTGAATAAACTGATCTTTTAAATCAAAATCTATCCCGGAAGCACATAAAGTAAAATTGTCAATCTTTTCCGTTACTCTAAACACTCCATACGGGTAAATATCATCGAACTGTTTTATGTGCTCGATAACCCCGTATTTATCTACATTTTTTTCAATATACTTCTTCCCGTCAGGAAGAAGTAAGTAGTCAGAACCATTCTCTTCTATTGACTCCGGGTCTGATTTTCCATAGTTCTTCGTTAAATTAGTGTCTGACCCATATACATATAAACGGGTAATCGGGGGCGTATCATCTACAGCTGAAAGCGTAAGGTTTTTAAATCCGTTTCTCTGGGATAAGACAATACCGTTACTATTGTGTTCACGTTTACCGATATTGATCGTCTTACCTTCTACCCAATATTCCGTATTAAAATCATTGATGATATTCTGCAGAACCTCCGCACAGGTCTTGTCTTTTAAATCAAAAGTCGTCGTTTCAGATTCAATCACTATTCCTTTTGTCCATCCATCCCCATTACGATTCATTGACTTCACAATCAAATCGAGTACGCCCGAAACCGTACCACGAAAATAATTGTGATTCTTGTTAAAATCGGGTTCATCGTACATAAAGAGTATCGTATCATGCATCCGGTAGAGCTCGTGATAAAGCGTTATCTTATAATTGTAGCCCAACGACGTTTCTTCTTTTGAAATGCTCTCCTTATATCTGATATAATAAGTATTATTCCGATATTCAATATAGTCGTTTATTGTCAACTCTATCGGATTTAAAATATCAAATTCAATATATGCCGTATGTACGCCGCTGATTTCTTCAAGCGTGTAAGAAGATTTACTTACTACGACATCCGCTATTACTTTATTTCCTCTTTTTATTTCCATAATTTATATAATTAGTGTACATTTAATCGAGGGAATTGCTTTGTACATCTCCAAACTCCTTGAATAGTCAATACAATCCCTAATTGCAAAATCGAATTGCGCAAAATTTAAAAAAAATATACAAATCCTGATTACAGTCTTAATCCATTTCCATTATTGTATAGCGTCTTTACTTCGTTTGCACTTAATTCTCTACTCCAATACGTCACCTCGTCAATTGAACCATTTAATCCTTCAGCCCCATTCCCGCCAAAACCGCTTATTGATAATTCCGGAACAGAAGCACTTTTCTTGTTAAATGATGTGAAGGAACCCACATTTTCCCCATTTGCATAAAGATTCAAAAGCTGACCTTTGACCGTGAATCCGACAAACACCCATTGATCCAATGGAATCACAAATGCAGATGAATACACTGTATTAGAATACATTACAAGCTTTCTACTATAACTACTTCCTGTACAAAATATCCACGAGTAAACTTGACCTGCGCTTCTGTTACCAACAATATTTTCATAAGAAAGAAATTGCGATTTATATATCCAACAAAATGCTGAAAATATACTTTGAGACTGAAACAGACTGTCTGATATCTTTACAGAACCAGTAGTTAATGTTCCGGTGAATTCTAAAGATTGACCTAATTTAACAGTCACATAATTATAATTTCCTCCGATTATACCATGACGTTCTTTTCCAGAAAAATCAGTCGCATTTCCTTCAAATCTCCAATATCCTTCAAGTCCATCTAAGTCAATAGAAGGATTATCCTTTTGTTGTTTTATAAAAGGTAAAAAAACGTTTCCCATGTTATTGTAATATTGAATAGTTTAATAAAATATTTCCTTCCGGTTTATTTCTCGCATAAATAGTAAACTTCCCTATCTCTGTTATTCCATATGAATAAACTTGAGCATTTAGGAATATATCCTCTGATTCATTTGCCGGGGCCGCCCACACAGTATTTGTCGAAGATATTTCCGCGTCATCTATATTTACATACCACTTTGTTCCATTCTGAATCCAACCTGTGGGGAGAAGTGTTACATATTTATGTTTTGTTGACAATTTCAACTCTTGTGTTGTCTTATTACCGACTAATTCAACACCGTTTACAGACGGTTTGTCGGATACATCGTTATAAGTAGTAGTGCCCAGCATTCCGTTTTGACCGTCTTTTCCGGCCGGCCCTATAAGAGAGCCTAGAAAATCTTGTTCTGTTCCGGAATGTCCTTTGTTTAGCCATATCTGATAGGCAGAATCTCCATTCTCTCCGCTATTTCCGTCTAACCCTCTGCTTCCGGTTTCACCCTTTAACGAAGCGACAAAATCCAACTCTGTGCCTGAATAGCCCTGATCAAGCCATTCCTGATAGGCAGATTTTCCGACATTTCCCTGCGGACCAACAGGTCCCTGAATACCTTGCGGACCCTGTATAGGCCCATTGTTTATCCAGTCATTTGAAACCCCATCAAATACATAGATGTCGTATGGTTCAGAGGTACCTACACCATAAGCATCACCTGAAGTTGGATTAGGAACGGCGGTTTTTAATTGTGCGAGTGTTTCGTAATAACCAAGGATATCAAACCCCTTTCCCGTATCACCCTTGTCACCCTTAGCTCCTTGCGGTCCAACCGACCCGGTATCTCCTTTTTCCCCCTTAGGCCCTTGTGGTCCGGCCGGACCGGTGTCTCCTTTTTCACCTTTGTCACCCTTCGTTCCCTGAGGACCGGAATTTCCCTGTATACCTTGAATTCCCTGTATCCCTTGATCACCCTTATCCCCTTTTTCGCCCTTCATCTTAATCGATGAAGCTCGCTTTGCGTTTCCGCCGGAAACAATGATAACTTCACCCTTGTTTACATCAGAGTCTGATGCCTGTGGTAATAGGTTTACCGGTTGTATGTCAAATTCTTGTGCCATAATTTTTTATTTTAACTTTTTATTTGTTTAATATTAATATTTTCCCTTGTTCGTCTGCCAAAAGGCCGAGGACGGAATCCTTTAAAACGGCATAGACTGAAGTCATACCGCTTAGCCATGTTACAACCGGAATGCAGAGCTTTATATTGAAAAATGCTCCCGGTTTATCGTTCCAGTGCGTAGTAAAAGATGTACATCCCATATAATATGCATATGTGGTTGTGTCTATCTCCTTTATATAAAGCAGTCTTTTACCGGCCTTTGCGAAAGCATTGTAAAATGCCTGGTAATTCCGGACAAATTCTGCTTCCGTTTCTGCCCTCATCCATAAAGGGATTACAATCTCTTTATGTTTCAGTCTCATTGTTTCAAGACTATAGGTTCTGCTATCCGTAAAAGGTGTTTTTAATTCAGGATATTTTAATACCTCTCCAATCTCACCATTCGGATGGACTCCGAAATTAGCAAAATCAACACCATCCACTTCATACCATCCTGTTAGCGGCAACAAACCGGTTGGCGTTATTACGTTTTCATCAATAGCCGGCTCGTCTTCTAAAAAGCAAACAGAAAACAAGGCTGCATCCGGTCCCGAATTAAACAAATGGAAGGGCCTGATAGTTTGCGTCTGGTCATACCTCAGTTTATAAATCAACCCGTTCTCCATATCCACGATCCGATAACCGGGCGCAATCATTGCCATAAAGAAATTCTGGTATTGATCCCGAAATTCGGCAGTCGAGTTATTTTTAGACAAGAAATTAAGTGTAATTTTTCTTGACTCCGTTTCAAACTTTCGTAAGTCCGAAATAATACCATCGCGCTCAGCATAATCCGCATAACTTACTGCTTTCCGGTCCGGATACTTGAAAAGGCTATTATACGAACCTTCCTGTAAAACGAATCCCCATGTACTTAAAATATTCTTTCCATCTATTTTCATGATCCTAATCCCGTACCTTTAAGTTTCACACCACTATTCACAATGATATTCAGATCTTTTGCCGTATTATTAACCCCTGTAGCAATATCATTGTTGCTATTCGCTATACTCTGGGATATCTGAGTAATTGCTTCAGTATTATTAACAACCTGCCGGCTTAACTCCCGGATCACGGCCACTTCGTTCCATCCGCTGCGTTGAATCTCTATGATGGAGTTCAGTCCATGTTGAAAAGACATATAATACTCATTCTTATCAGGTGAAGAGTCCTCCGCCATCATACGCCTGATATCTTCAAGTGCAACGCGGGCAGCGCCTGTCTGTCCGGCCAGCAAATCAATACTTTCCTGCGAAGCCTTCGCATAAGCGCCCTTCAGGGTATTATCAGAAGCCGAGGGGGATTCTGCTTCACTCACTAACTTGCTCATATCCCACCCCATATCTGACGCACGCTGATCCCACATTCTTGCTGCATCAGACCAAATATCAATCATCATCGGTAACCCATTAAAAAGATCAGTCGTTACAGACATCAATTCTTCTTGTATTGCCTTTGGATCGCCAAGTTTAAAAGCATCGCGCATTTGAGGCCGGAATTGTTCGAGATACTCACCCATTATTATCTCCTGAAGTAATTCTTTGCCCAGACTATCAATAACACTCAATCCCGTCTTTTCAAAAATTCCCCATGCATCTGCCCCATTCCTCACCGCATCAAATATTCCACCCGCCAATGACGATGCTATAGAACTATATGTATTACTTAGATGAGTATCTATTTCACCCATTGCTTTATCATATTGATCCTTGTACTCTATAATCTGCCCTATCTGCAACCTTTGTTCATCCGTTATTTTCTTGTTCGTATCAAGAAAAGCCTGAGCTGCAGCAGTATCAAACTCTCCGTTTATATCATTACCCCAAAGCTGAGGAGCCATATCAAACAATGTTGTATAGGTATCTCTCGATCCTAATTTATACCACTTACGATCTTTAACTTTAATAAGCATACCCTGAAGTTCATTCATTCCGCGATTCATAGCATCCTGAAGAACATCCCCTTTGTTTGAGCGCTTACCTCCGATTCCAAGCCATCCGAGAAGAGGGGCTGCTTTTGAAATAAACTTGGCTACACCGTCTCCAAATTCGCCTACCCATGCTGGAAATATCTTATCAACAAGTTTATCCATACTCTTGGTGACAATATTAAGTGGATTCAAAAAATCTTTTTCAAGATGTCCGTTATCCTCTGTGTCTCCAGTGAGAGATCTATTCAATGCTTCACTATATTTCCCAAGCGATTCTTGTGCACTCTTATATGCACCGGCCATTTGTTCAATTTTACGGGTCCCGAAATATGAAGAGAACTCTTTTTCAAGATAATTTCTTTCTAACAATAAAGAGTTATATTTTATCTGGAAAGCAAGTATAGATTTTTCCAACTCTTTTTTTGCTGCAACATCACTCAATACATCTTTATAGATATTAGTAGCCAAGCCAACTGCACCTCCAATTAAGGCTCCAATAGGTCCTCCTGCACTTCCCGCTTTTGCCCCTGCAACGACATCACTTATCATACCTGTCGTTTTTTTCATTTCTGTAGCAAATTCTTTCATTTCACTACTACCTGTAGCATTGGCAAGCAGCTCAATTTGAGTGATAAGTTCATTTACACTTTTTAATGCAGCCTCCGCCCCTTCATAGATAGATTTTAATCCCTGAAACTTTGCCTCCTGAGCTTTGTTCTCAAGAAATTTTTTCTGCTCTCCATCTGCCTGACTAATTGCTTCTTCATATAATTTAGAAACATCCCTTAAACGTTTAAAACCATTTATAAGTCCGGAAAACGGATAATTATTACGACTATCAAAATCCTGTTGCTTTTTAATCAGAGCATCATAGATTGCAACAAGCTCTTTAGGATTTTCTTTTAATTTTTTGATCCCATCTTCCGTAACTCCGGCTGGTATTTTTACACCATCGACTCCCTTAATATAGTCTAACAATTGTTTGATGTCAGAAATAACCTCACCAACACGTTTCTTTGTCGTCTTAGAAGTATCTGCCAGAATATCAGTCAAAAAGTCATTTACCTTCTTTTTTGCATTAGCAGCATCCTCTTCAGTTTTATTACTAGCAGCTTCTTCTTTTATCCGTTTATTGAATATTTCCAGGTAAGCATCATCGTATTTTTTTGTTTGATCAACAGTTAACACTCCTCCTTGTACACTTTTCCATTCGGAAATCTTCTTTTCCAGGGCTGCAATCTCTTTGTTGAAGTTATGATCTATCTGCTCAAGACGCTTTTTAGACCCTTCGTCCATTATGTTAATCCGATCTTGCTCCGTCGTAAGAGCAAGATCAAGCATTTCATTTTTAATTTTCTCCTGTGCTTCTAATTGCTTTTGAAAAGACGGATCATATTTACTCAACTGCTCCCTCAGCTTTTTAATTTCTTCACAAAGCCCCACAAATTCCTCATAATCGGATTTTTCATTTAAATTTAATGTTGCCATATAATAATTGTAATTAGTATTAATAATAAATTTCCAGGTTCATTTTTACAGAGACAACAACTCCTCTTATAAGACTGTGATCATCAATCCTATATAAAATTTTCATCAAATCCGTAATAAATGAATATCTGATATTTCGTTTCAGATATGTGTTCAGAACACCTATTTAAATTTCTCGCTGTACCTGGTTCCTAACATTTCCTGTGGTGTAACTTCTTTCAATACTTCGCCGTATACAGCGCGAAGCTTATCTTTTTGCATCATCAACAGATTCCGGTAAGGTATCTTGTAAACAACTTCGTCATAGGACAAATGCAGATTTTCGATGAACGTTGCTATTTGTCCGAATAATGTATCATTCCCTATAACTTCGGTTTTGCTGCCAGACTCGCTACGTTCCTAGCTAAGTTGACAGCTTTCAGAAAAACCTGTGCAGGGATCAGTGATATGGCGGCTTCCAGTCCGTCGACAACTTCCTCCAATGTTCCATGTTTCAGTTCATCATACAGACTTTCATCTCCGTTGATAAACCAGGACAACGCTTTTGCACACGAATCCGAAGAATCTTTCAACGAATAAAGAATCTCCTTCACCGTCGGTTTATCATCCAGATCAGCATTACACAGGCATGAAATAGCGGCCGATATTTTATATATCGTAGGAGGCTGAACCGTATATTGTTTACTGTTTACCGTAAATACCCTTATATCTATACCGATAACGGAACTCGATACTAATTTTGCTGCTTTATTCATAGATTTTATTTTAAAATAAAGGGGTAAGGAGATCTTACCCCTTTAACTATTAAAAATAACTATTTATAAAATACGAACCTTATGGTATTACCACACCTCTGAACCATTTTTCAGAAGCCAGGCCACTCACGCCGGTATCAACCGGAACAGCCGTTACGCCAAGACCGATATTTTTTTCAACATAATTGCCTTTACCCAAAACCGATGCGCGAGGAAAAACAATTACTTCACCCGTCTTTGCTTCTGCAATAATACATTTTTCGATAATTTCCGGACTATCGGAACGTTCCCATGAACCGGCAGTCGCTTTACCACCCTGCAAAGCAGCCTTATCTTCATATTCGTATTCACCAAGCGTAAAGCTGATGGTAGGAACACCCTGCTGTTCGGCATCGCGATAATAAGGCTTACCGGTCAACTGATTGATATACTCTGTTACCGTAGGATCCGATTCCTCATATCCCCAGGTATCCTGATGTATATTTTTAATTTCTTTTGTACTTGCATTAGCGATCAAAGCTAACACTTCTGCACTTGTCAATCCGCTGGCAGCTGAAGCGATAGATGCGATAGAAGGCGCATACCATAATCTCTTAATTCCAATAAATGATTTAGTCATGTTACTTAACATTTAAAATTTCAAATAATAATTTTACACTCACATAATGACACTCAAGTTCAGCGTCTTTCTCCTGGCTGATTTCGGATACCGAATACAGGTAAGTCGAATCATTGTAAGAAGAAACAGACTCCATCGTACCGGCCTGTCGCTCCAATACCCCCAGGCGTTCTTTATCCGCCACAAGAATATCCCCGGACTGAATATCCGGAACACAAATTCTTACTTCAACATTACATTTTTTCCAATAAACGTCATCTTTCAGACTTTCCGGAATTATAACGATCCTTTCTTCCGTTACCTTACCTTCCGGCATTGTTCCGTTTTTATAGACAGTGATACCGAAAGTACTTAAGTCTCCAAAGAGAATACTCTCTATGTCTCCTGTTACCATCATACAATAATTTTTTTAAGTTTTTTAATTCTAAAGTTGCTTTTAATTACCTATCGGTATCCGAAACTCAAACTTTATCTGTATCAGGGAATGAACGGAGTTGTTACAAACACCGGTTTTTACAACACTTCCGGTTCATAGAAATTTATATTACCTGCAGAATCTATTTTTCACTGATACATATTGCATATAAAATGCATTGAAATAAAATCAGTCATTCCGGAGTTCACCTCATAATGTACATTAATCTGATCATCATCACGGACTCCCGAATTCATACATAATCAGATAAGCATTTCCAGTTTTTTTATACCGAAAATTTCAAACTCCCTAAATATGTATTCCTTGATTGTCATTTTTTTCTTTATCTGTTTATTTTATTTTCGTTTTGTAATCCGGATCAAAATTAAGGCTAATCCGGAGAATAAATTCTTTTTTTTGCCGGTTTAAAATAACAACAAATTCATTGTTACAAAGAGCTATCAGCACAATCTGTCCGGCAAAACACAAAAGAATATCTAACATCTAATTATCAACAATATACACAACACAAAAGATCCATTTTAAGAATGCTCATCACACCCTTTCAGCCGGTCCAGTATTTTTGAATAAATGCTTTCGATATCGCCTCTGAAATCCTTATAATGTTTATACAAAAAATACACGTTAGAACAATTGGCTGATATGACGGATTCCTCTTTTATGTTTAAACACCGGGCAATGTCTCTCCGCAATCCGGACAACATCTTTTCTCCGGTAAAAAAAACCGGATTATAAAGCATCAGGATAATGAATAAGAACTTTCTTCTCTGATAAGGGCTGGCCGGATCCGGCGGACAGTCACGCTCCGAAAGAATATCCTTAAACCACTCATAAACAACAGAGATCATCTTTCTATCTGTTAACAAAGGCATTGTCAGATCCTTTATTTCCTGTTCTATTTTATCTTTTTCCTTCTGAAGTTCCAGGGTCTTAACCCTTTTCTCTTCAAACAACATGTCTATCTCATTCATTGTAGTAATCTTTTATTTGTTGGAAGACTTTTCCTCTCTCTTTGATCATGGATATGACATCCTCGTCCCTGTATATCCTTACCTTAAAAAAATCATCCGGTTGAATATTTCTTTTTTCATTTATTTCATCGTCGTATGATGTGACGGAAAGAAACACCAGATTGCAGCTATCCAGTTCCGTACAGTAAAGCTGTTCCTGCACCTGGTTATAATAATTCCTGTACTTTTTACAGATATAGCCCAAAAGTTGCTTCTTATTCTTCTTAATCCGCATAAAATCCATATAATCAGATAAGTTTATCGTCTTCACTTTTTCAAAATCAACCATCACGTCTCGTTCTATGGATACATGATCAATCGTACACTTGAATACATCCATTTCGCTTGAGCAAACAGGATATTTTATAATACTGTTATCCGGCAGATCAAGCAGGTATCGCTCTTTCAGGATAACCCCTGTTCTCAATGCGTCAATGGGACTCAGCAAAGCATTGTAATAAGGCTTTATTCCGCTCACAAACCGTCGCATAAGAGCCTGATGTCCTTTCGTATGCTTTCCGCTTAACAAAGCATAAATATCTCCGCTACCGATATACATTGTATCAATCATAATCTACCTCCTTTCAAAAATTATTGTCTGTTATATGCTTCAAGTATTATTCTGACTGAAGTAAGAATATCCTTCATTCTGTTTTTATCCCGCTCGTCATACCCTTTGGTAATTTTTAATACATTCACTTCATTCCCGAGTCTTAAGACTTCATTTACCAGATCGTCTTTACTCATTTGCAACAATTGCTGCTTTCTTTCGTCTCTTTCCATGATCATCTATTTTAAATTAATATTATCAGCTTATCATACTCCACCAGTCTTCTATAAACCGGCGCGCCTCCTCCTTATAATCCACTTGGTAGAAGTCCATTACTTCCGCTTCGCTCATTTCTTCAAATGCGGCAATCTCTTCCTGCAATGTCTCAAAGTCAACGTTCATTTTTTCAACTCTTTATATGCCTCCCTCACCAGAAGGTAGCACAGGTAAACAACAAATAATCCGATCAGCAATATCACAGCTCCATCCGGAACAACGATTATATTCTTTACATTCCAGGCAAAACCTGCTACGGTACATAAAAACAGGATTACCGCACAAACAAATTGTGCGATGGAAAAATATTTATGATAGTCTTTTATTGCCATATTTTCAGCTATTAATGATGTACTTCGCTTTTATTTATGTATATTTGCATGTCATGTTGTAATAACACAATGCAAATGTACATATTTTATTTACAAAACGCTTGCTTTGTGTAAATAAAATATGTACAATTAGTATTATTTAACAATCTGGCGGCTAGTATACATTAATTATATAGCAAATGGGAAGCAACAGGTATATCCTTTTTCATACAATTCACAGAAATATTTTTTAAATCTACCACCGCCAATGGTAAATAATTTATTTACAATGTCAATAAATGAACGAATAAAAAAGATCAGGATTCATTTTTGCAATGATTCGAATATAGAATTTGCAAAAACGATGGAAGTCACACGACAAGCAGCAAACAATTGGGTAAGAGAAGGTTATAGCGTAGGAAGCGGAGTACTCTACAAGATACTCGAGAAATTTCCGCAGATCAGTCAACCGTGGCTCTTTGACGGAACCGGTGATATGCTGAAAAAGGACTTTATATCAAATGTCGTGTCGGTACCAGCGGAAGAAGATCATGACGGGGAATTTACCGATAGCTTCAATGGGGCTAAATTCTTCGATCTGAAGAACGGGAAATACCAAATGAGCGTTCCGCTTGTTCCGTTTTTTGCTTACGGAAAATTTGCGAATGACGCTGATTCGCTTGAACCGGACAACGAAGGATGGGAAAATGAAAGCTTTGAAGTAGATGGCATTGTACGCGGAAAATACTTTGCATTTGAGGTCAAAGGAGACAGCATGGACGACGAAAGCCGGAACAGTTTTGAAGAAGGAGACAGGGTTTTGGCAAGGGAATTAAATAACGCCCACTGGAAAGACGGGATCAGATACAAGAAATATCCATACTGGGTAATTGTCTTTGACAGTTCCGTGCTTATCAAACAAATCATAGACCATAATATGGAAACCGGAGAAATAACATGCCACTCCCTGAATAAATCCCCGGAATATTGTGATTTCAAATTAAGTCTCAACAAAGTGAGAAAGTTATACAATGTAGTCCAGAAAAAACCCAAGGCTGTTAATTATTAAATTGATTATTGATTCAATACAATGTTGTGACGGGGTGTATTTATCCTGTCACTCATCCTAATACAGCACTCAAAAAACCGAATATAAAAATTAAAAGAATACTCTTATAACAATATCTCTATTGTTACGAATCGCTGTGCATTTTATGCGGTATCGTATATGTTTGCCTCTAAATTTGCAGAATGAAATCAAACAAATTTCTTAAGGAAATTTCTATCTATAGTAAATGAGAGAAACGTACCGGTACCAAAGTACAATTAAAAATCAATTAAAATTTAAAATTATGAACAGCAATCCGCAATTAAACGAACAGAAAGGGATTATGACAAGCATGTCGACACCTCTATCCGGCACCTTCGAGGATGCCTATTTTTCAGGGCTTACAACACTTGATAACATCAGTGATATCAGCGAATACACATACAGAAACGAGGCTAACATAAATTCCGGCAATACGCTGATGTTTGCCTCCGGCAAACATCCCAAAAAGCCATTCCGGATACTTGTAAAAAACACGTCCGGCAATGATGTCACATTGTCTCTGCCTGACTACCTGACCGTATGGGATCAGAGTAAAGAAATTGTATTAGCCCCATACTGTCATGTTGAGGTCGTAATCATACCTTATTCATCCATGCTCAAAACAACGTATGAATATTATAATACTCCTGCAGTATTGTACATACCTGATCCCGACCTTAAGCGCGCTTTATATCATCTGATAAACACGCATGCCATACCGGGTGAAATCACAAAAGAGGAGGCCATGACGGTAATGTATCTGCCACCACACTTTTTATATGGGCATCCGGTTCAAACACTTGAAGGACTACAGCATTTCGAAAACATTACAGATATACCCGATGCAGCATTTGAAAATTGTCATCAATTAGCAGAAGTTATCTTGCCTAAAAAACTGCAATACATTGGCTCCAGAGCATTCAGATTGTGTATGAGTCTGGAATATATTACACTACCGGATTCAATAATAGATATAAGAGAAGAAGCTTTTGAAGGCTGCCATCATTTAAAAGAGCTTGTGTTACCAAATAATATTCAGCATATCGGCCAAAGAATATTCAAAGATTGTGCTGAATTGGAAAATGTCATATTTTCAGGTTCAGTCATGCACATAGCAGAAGAAGCTTTTGAAAATTGTTATCAGTTAAGAGAAGTGTTAATTGCAGAAAATATTTACAACATCGGACCGAGAGCATTTAAGAACTGTACATCTTTGGAAAGCGTTCGCCTACCAGGAATACAGTCAGATTTAGATATATATGAAGAAGCCTTTAAGGATAGCAGCATAAGACATATTGATTTAAATAATGCTGTACACATCGGAGATATGGCATTTTACAACACACAAATAGAACATATCCACTTTGGCAGGATTCAATCTATCGGAAAATACGCTTTTGCATTTAATGCACATTTATCACAGATAATGATCAATGGCCCGCTTCAATCGATAGAGGAAGGCGCATTCAAGAACTGTGCAATGATTACGGATATCAATATTCCGTCAACTGTGACATGTATCAATAAGGAAACATTTATGGGTTGCTCTTCGTTATCTTTTATTCTTCTTGATTTCGTATCGATCATTAACGACAGCGCATTTGAAGGTTGTAATCTTAATACGGTAAATTTAGGGATGATCAATCATATCGGAGACAAAGCTTTCTTCAGAAATCAATTGCTTGAAACGATTGAATTCGGACGAGATTGCTCATTTATTGGCAGTGAAGCCTTCGCCGAAACAAATATCACAAATTTAGATTTTTCATCTCATACGCCGATAATAGTGCCAACGCTGGCATCCCAGGCGTTTGCCAGATGCCACAGGCTAAATGCAATACAAGTAGGAAGATCTGATTGGCCGGTGGATGATCAGCTGAATAATTGGACTACCGACGCTTTCATTGATTGCGACCCGGCGTGTAATATGACCATATATTATTCCGAACCTGCATCCCGGTATTTCGAAGGTTCCGGTGGAAATCCTATAAATATAATATACATACAGATATAACCTGTAAAGATGCCGATTCGATCTTTTCCTACAGGTTTTGTAAATCGTACCTTTTGATGAGATAAATTCAGAACCTGGAAAGATTTTGCTTATACTTGAGGCGTGAGACGTAAAAACTCACGCCTCAGGCTTTTTATCGTTCATAAAAAGTTCTATGCATAACTATGCATGCCCCCTAAAATAAAGTTCACGCCGAAATAAGTGATCAGCACACTCAGAAAGGCGACAATAACAAATACATGAAAAAACATCGGTCGGCAAAACCGGGTCAATGAATCCGTATGCAGTGCAAAGGTGTATGTAAGCAGGGTGATAAGCGCCCAGACTTCTTTCGGATCCCAGCCCCAGTAACGCCCCCATGAAATATTCGCCCACACAGCACCGACAAAAATACCAACGGCCAGACAAAATACGGCCGGATAAAGCATAATCCGACTCACAACATGCAACCGTTTTATCTGCATGGAATTATCGGCCTTCATCCAATACATGATAACAGCAGTAACCCCGTTAAACATCATAAAAGCAAACAACGAATAAGCCACCATGATAACTGCGACATGTATACTAAGTAACGGAGACGATAAGACGGGCATTAATTGGGTAATACGAGGATTGGATTCTCCCATCATAGCAACCAGTAATGTAAGGCCACACAGCAAAAAACCAAATGGTAGCAACATAAAAAACTTTCTCCATAAAATAAGAGACAATGCCAGGCTGCACCATGCCATGAACTGCATCGTTTCAAAGCCATTCGACAAAGGAACATAACCGCTTATATACCAACGCAAACTGATTGATATGGATAGATATAAAAATGCAATTGAAGCAATAACACAAAGAACCATCTCTACGATCCGGCTTACTTTCTTACTATTAACCAAACAGTAACAATACAACAAAAACGATAACAACCCTATAAGTGTGCAGAACATCGCCAAAAGCTTCGTGTATTTCAAGCCGTTATAGATCTTTTCCGCTTTAAATCGGTTAGCCGAAGGCAAAACTTCTCCCGCTTTTTTCTGTTGGTAAAACTTCAGCTTTGAAAGCATACCCGATAACCCTTCAAAGTCCTTTTTCACCACCATTTCGTGAATATAATCGAGTGATTTTCTTACGAAAAACCATTCATCATCCGCCATATTATCCGGAAACACATCGCCTTGCGAATACCAGTTAATTCTGGTATCCATATCCTGATGCGGAAAAATCTTCAACAATTTACCAGAATAAAAGAGGGCGATCAAATTATATTTTTCATCCGCTTCTTCTATGCCCTTTTTATCTTCAACCCTTTCGCCGGCACGGATTTTCCGGACAGCCTCCTCTAATTTATATTCGTTGTACTTACCATAAAAATCATCTAATGAAGCATATTTGCCATCTATTCCCAATATCTGTTGAACGGCCTTACTTTTAATCTTTATCACCGGCTGTTCTTTCCAACTCGAATGATAAAACATCCAACCCGTAAAAACCTGTTCCAGCGTCAGTCCTTTATACGATGAGCTGCCATAGAGTTTCGTCGTAAAATCTTTCGCCAACGTCTGAAGCGGACAAATCCGGTCATTATAAAGTACATACAAATCACAAAACTTCTCCGCTACATCTTCAGGCAAAACTTTAGCTTTATTCACCGTCTTCTTTTGCCGGTCATCCGCGGAATTAGCGTTCATTGCGGGAGCAATCAATAATAGACAAATTATGCTACGTATCAGTAACGGACTTTTCAAAAGACGACGAAAACGACTATTCCGGATAAAAAAGAAAGACAATATCGACAGCAAAAGTAATGCATAGCCCGAATATGTTATAGCTATACCGTAAGGGTCATGCGATACGGCAAGCGTTACGCCTCCTTCATCTTCATCATATCCGGACTGGTAAAAACGATATCCGCGATAAGAGAAGATTTTGTTCATCGATATGTTGCTTTCAACAATCTTATCCGTTTCATTATCAGACATCGTAACCGAACTCACAAAATCCATCGGAGCACGCGTTCCGGAATAATAAACAATCTGAAAATCAGCCAGTTTAACTACAAAAGGAAACCTCTTTGACATTCCGTCACTATCCATAAACGACATTGCTCCTATGTTTTTACGAAGATGCAACAGACCCTGTTCACCGGATAGCCATGTAACTAATGCCCCTGCCAGAATAAGAAAAAATGAAGTATGCAAAAACAGAACTGCCGGATTTTTCCATATCTTTCGTTTCAACATATAAATAATGGAAAACAAGGCAAATACAGCCCAAAGGACAATAAAGGGCACAGAGTCGTAGATATGCGCGGATACAAAACTGCTACCAACCATCTTTTCCAAGATGGTTGCAGTCACAAGTACAAGCTGTATAATAACCAAAAGAGTAAATGAGATCCTTTTCAACAGTTTTATATCGATTCTATAAATTCCACAATTGCGTCGCGTTCTTCTTTCGTCAATTGCCTGAAACTTTCTATCGATTTACGGGCATCACTTTGTGCATCGCCGTGCCACATAATGGATTCGATAACCGTACGCGCACGACAATCATGCAAGCGGTCGCTGGCGCCTGTAACAAGCTGACTAAGACCGCGCCCCCATAACGGTGTCGTACGACACCAGCCCGTACGGATATCATTTTTCATAAACAGACGATGTTGCACCATATCGCTGTAAGGCCATATTTTCTGATTCGGATAGCGTGGCAAACGACTGTCATTCTCTTCAAAAAATCCGCTCGGATCATGAATAACATCATCACCGGTAGTCCACGAGGGGCGATGACAATAAGCACATCCAATCTCTTTAAACAACTTCTTGCCTTTATCTACAACCGGATTGTCCAGGTTACGCGCAGCCGGTACAGCCAGCCCACGGTGCCAGATCATGAAATCCCGGTAATTATCGTCCTTCATTTCAACATCCAGATCTGTTGCCATCAGGTAGTTATAGATATCATCCTTCACCTTCCCGGTTTTATTATGTTCAGGAAAATAATCATAGAATTCGGCTTGCACTTCCGGATCTTCCGACGCCACCCGGGCATATGCCTTCGTCATATAATGATAACGACGGTTTGAACGCGTAACATTCGTAATGTTCCATATCGCGTTTGCTCCTGCCCCATCCTGCAACGGACCACGGCTCAACGCATACGTAAAACGTAACGGATGCGTCGTGTTTCCATACGTTTTCACCCAATTACCATTGGCAAAAACGGCAGGATTGAGTGACACTCCGGCCTGTTCCTGTTTCACATATTCCGCTTTCAGGTCTTCATCCGAAATCGCATCCAGCAAACCCGTCCCGTACATACCGATGGTAGACTCCAACTTCACCCTGACATTTGCATAAGGAACAGTTGTTGTCACACCGTTTTTTGTTACCTCAAGCGGCACATAATAAGCGTCTGCGGGAATCGTCACCTCCGGATAAATCAGTTCATAAGTTTCACCATCCGGAAATTTATTGCCCCATCCATCCGTATATGTTAGCCAGCCTATCCGTATCTTCGTTTCGTCGATAGGCGCTTTAAATGGACTTACCGCAAGTGTCTGGGGCATACCAGTAATTGAACTCAGATAAGTATCCGTTTCATCTGTTATAACCAACAGATAACCGTTACCCCGCTGATTCGCGCGATACTCGGTTTGGCGTTTACCATGACCGTAATTCGGATGGCAATAGATACAGCCGCGGCGCACCATCAGGGGACCTAACCCACTAAATAAACCTTCCTTACCCTGTGTATAGTCGCGCTCAAAAAAATACTCTCCAAACTTGAAAGCCTGTGCCATACCGGTATTTTCTACTGCCGGCGTAGGTTGTTCATAGGCAAAAGTTGTGGTACTGAAAACCGTCCCCAGCTTTCCGCCGGCATATAGTTCTTCTTCGGGGAATTCGACCCTTTCAGGTTCACGATACTCTTCATCATCCTTACAGGATAGCAGCAAAAAAAGGGACAAACTGATAAAACCGACTTTTTTCAACATTTTGGTTAATTATTTAATATTGCTTAATCGCATTTTCCGCTTCCAGGAATAAATTATATAAGTCGTCGCAGGCCTCAATAGCATCAAAACATTTCGGATTCGTATAGTTATGTACAAAGGGTTTCGGTATTTCACGGATTTTAACGATGCAGTTCTCGAACCCGTCATGTATTTTTTGCTCCAATTCAGGATTTATTTTTTTAAGGTAAGCGGCAATTGATTTATCTTTAGCGGAGGTAGCACCCATAGCGCCGAAATATCCGTATCGGACGCCTAATATATTATCTTCGAAATCCTGAACAGAATTATAGGCATGCGGTGATTCGATATAATCGACATCGATCCCATTATAAGCCGTACCAATCTTCCCCGCACCCACTTCATCGATAATCGTCCAGAATCCTTCTATAATCTGAGTGGTACTTCCCAATATATTTCCCTTCCTGTCATAACCTTCAATCATACGATCTCCGAAATCATCCTGATCATCTTTAATTTTAGCATCTATCGTTGCGAAATCTTTTAAGATATCCTGTTTCTCTTTGGTGATATTCTCGTTGCCGGCCCATGCGGATTCCAATCGAAAACAACTCATTGCCAGGTCTTTTGCAACACCGACAGCAAAGCGCAATTCATTGGTTGTAATTTCACTTATAGGACGTTTAGAGCCTTCACGGAACAAAATATATTCCAATCCATGAAATCCGGACAATCCCGCTTCATTATCATAGATATACTGCTGAATACTATTCAATTTAGTTTCATTCTTAACAATCGATTCGATTTCCGGAATATCTGCAGGCCATGTATCAATATGCGGATCTATATGATAATCATCTGCAGGTCCATATAAAAACGCTTCACTCCATTCCCAGTATCTACGGGCCGAAAACCAATAATCACAAACCTTATTCAGGTTGGTTTCGGTTTTGTCACTCTGCAATGTTTCCAATGCTTTCTGTAACTGAAGGGATTCATCCGATAAATTTTTATAAACAGGGAGTATCACGTCCTTTAAGTAAGCTTCATTTATCGATTGCAATTCTTTCTCGTTTTCCGTTAATTCAAGGTCTTTTTCGTCATCATCACTGCATGATGCAAGATCAAAGGATGTCAATGCCAAAACAGCCATTAACAAGGGGAATTTTAAAAACTTCTTCATACTTTATACCTATTAAGTTATTTATTAATTGAAAAATTTATCTTGTAAAAAAACCGGAGTATGCTACACCCAGCGACACGGAGGGTTCATCGTTGTACTGACTTTTATAAATCCGCCTTGAGTATTCGCCTTTTATCACAATCTCCTTCACCGGAAAATAATTAACACCAACAGCGATCCGTTGCTTCCCGCACCAACCGTAATCAATGATACCGGATTCCACTTTCGCCATCGAGTCGTAATATTCGTAACGGCCGAACAGATAAAATTTCTGTTTATCCTTTTTCAGTTTTTTTATGTGGGCGAAAATATCATATCCCGCCTCCACCCCCGTTGCTACGGCATCTGATGCAATAGGCGTTTTGGAAGAGGGCGAACCAGCCTGCAGCGTTTTATTGAATCGTGTAATTTCCTCCGAGTCGTTCAGATGCCCCCAGTCAAAATTTCCGCGTACAATCAGATTATATCTATTGTAATGGAAATCAACCGAGCCTATCATCACTTCCCCGTTATATGCGTCATATTTTGAATTATTTGTCAAGGAGTTCCGGAAGCTATATCCATAATATCCGCTTAAACCGATGCGAAACCCTTTTACCGAATAATTATCTACACGGAATGCCCCCGCATATACATTGGCTATCTTAAACTCGTAAGGACTACCCGAACCATCGCTGATAAAGCCCTCTGAACCAAAGCGGTCGGCATCTAATCCGGAAAGAAACTGTGCTTCGTAACGCCAGTTTTTGGTTCGTCCCCAGACACTTATACCCGTTTCATGCCATGTACACGGCAATATCGTATTTTCCCCTTCCGGCCGGTAAACGGTAAAAAACTCCGTCGGCAAGTGGTATTGATTGGTCAGCCCTACCGGAACGACAATATGTCCCATACGAAGATTAAGCGCCCGGCTGAAACTTTTCTGAATCCAAAACTGCTCCAATGCTACCTCCCCGCCACGTTCTATTTCATTTTCATATTCTCCCATCTCTTCGGCTTCCATTTCAATCGCACTTTCCGTTCCGCCGTGTTCGAATTCAATTTCACTGCCTAACATCCAGCCCTTTCCAAAATCATATCCCACAAAAAAGACCACATGCGGCAAATCAAACCGCCCGTGACTTTTCGCATCCTTATAATTCTCAGCATTCGAATAACGCCGCCAGTAATCACTGTAAAAATTCCGGGTATAAACCGCTTCACCATACCCACCAAGTGTAAGCCGGGATATTGCTTTGGCAAATTTAGTCAGTTGTCCTAAGTCACCCGATGAAGCTACATCATCCGGATTATCCTGTATCTCTGATAAAGATTTATTATTTGAAGAACTCGATACATCAGGAACAACGTTCTTTGTTTCCGACATTTCTTTGTCATTTTCAGCATCTGCAGCGTGAACGGCTACCCCTGTGGAAATAATAGCAATACATGCTATCAATATAAGTTTTTTCATTTTATTTGTATCTATATGCCAATATTTTATTTCGGGACAAAAGTAGAGGGATAGAAAAAAAGCCACAATCCCTTATAATTGGGATATATCAACATTTATTAGCAACAATTAGGGATTTATTATTCGATATAATACTATCTTTGCGGGCTCAAAATAAGCGCAGCCTCAATGAAACAACTTTTAGCGGGCCGGATAAAGTGGCTTCTCCCTGTTCTTTTCATAGGGTATATCAGTTGTATTTCATTATTTGAACACACACATGTTGTCGACGGGGTGATCGTTACTCACTCCCACCCTTTCAAGAAAGGCGCACATCACGACCACCAACAAAATAAGTTATATATTTATCATATACAGCAATTATCAACCTTTTCTGCTGAAGATAATGCTGTTCACACAATGCATCTATATTATCATACCTCCTTAATAACCAGGATGTTTGACTATAGTACTTCCGGTCTATCATCCTATTTCATCCAGGGAAAATCCTTTTTACGACCTCCTCCCGTAGCATAATCATATAATCTTTTTCATATCGATCATGTATAAATCAGCTCATCCGGCTGATTCATACAAAATTATTTATATTCATTCAAATCTTATACAATGCAAAAAATTACATTTTTATGCACCCTGCTTTGCGTTTTTATTATAACCAAAGCGGAAAATCCTATCGCGTTAAACCCTTCGGACGCACACATTGTGGGACATGTAACTGAAAAAGGAACAGGCGAACACCTCTCCGCGATAAGTATCCTTTTAAAAAACACAACGATTGGCACCGTAACCGATGCTACCGGACATTATTTCATAAAAAATGTCCCTGAAGGCAATTACACGATCGTGATGAAATCCATTGGCTACCAAACCATCGAAAAACAGATAGTAATAAAAAAAGGAATAACGCTTGAAATCAATTTTGAAGCCGAGGAAGATATTATATCGCTGAATACGGTTGTCGTATCGGCCAACCGCAATGAAACGACACGCCGCACAGCTCCTTCGCTGGTCAATGTATTGGACATGAAAACATTCGAACGCACGAATGCATGCTCTCTTTCCGACGGCCTGAATTTTCAGCCGGGAGTACGGGTTGAAAACAATTGTCAGAACTGCGGATTTCAACAGGTACGAATCAACGGGCTCGAAGGACCTTATACCCAAATATTAATTGACAGCCGACCTATTTTCAGCGCACTGACAGGCGTTTACGGCATCGAACAGATTCCGGCCAATATGATTGAGCGGGTCGAAATCATGCGCGGAGGCGGGTCGGCATTGTTTGGCTCGTCAGCCATAGCGGGAACAATCAATATCATAACCAAAGAACCGTTAAAAAATTCAGCGCAATTAGCGCATAACACGACAATGATAGGAGGTAAACGACCCGACCATAATACCACCATGAACGCGTCGTTAGTGACCGAAGACCACAAAGCGGGCATCTATATTTTCGGACAAAACCGCACACGATCGACTTATGACGATGATGGTGACAGGTTTTCGGAGCTTGGCGAGCTAAATGGGAAAACGATCGGTTTCCGTTCTTACTTCAAAACCGGTTCATATTCAAAAATAACTTTTGAGTATCATAATATCAGCGAATTCAGGCGCGGAGGTGAAATAACGGAACGGCCTCCGCATGAAACCGATATAACAGAACAAACGGACCATGATATCAACGGAGGAGGAATCAAATACGACCTTTTTTCGAAAAACTTCCATCATCATCTGAACATCTATACATCAGCACAACACACAAAACGAAAAAGTTATTATGGCGCAGGCCAGGATCCGAACGCATACGGAAATACAACCGACCTGACCTATATCGGAGGATTCCAATATTCCTATTCATGGGATAAATTCCTGTTCATGCCTTCGGAACTTACAGGAGGCGCGGAATATAGCCATGACAAGCTGGAGGATGAGATGTTGGGGTATAACCGTACGATTGAACAAACAGTCCATGTCGGAAGTATATTCCTGCAAAACGAATGGAAAAATGAAAAATGGAGTTTCCTGATCGGAGGGCGTATTGATGACCATAACCTGATGAACGATTTGATTTTCAGCCCTCGTGCAAACCTACGGTACAATCCGACGAAAGATATCAACTTCCGATTCTCATATGCCAGCGGTTTCCGCGCCCCGCAGGCTTTTGACGAAGACCTGCATATAACAGCCGTAGGCGGTAATGTTTCTTTGATACAATTAGCGAAAGACCTCAAGGAAGAAAAATCAAACAGCCTGAGCGCATCGGTCGATTTTTACCATCGCTTCGGAAACATGCAAACGAACTTTCTCGCAGAAGCATTTTATACGAATCTAAAGGATGTTTTCGTCATCGAAGCGATTGGTCACGACGAAAAAGGAAATATTATCATGGAACGCCGTAACGGTAAAGGCGCAAGTGTAATGGGAATCAACCTTGAAGCCAGAGTGGCATACGACCGTATACAGTTTCAAGGGGGCGCCACCTTTCAACGTAGCCGTTACAAAAATCCGGAACAATGGAGCGAAAACGAATCTATTGAGCCACAGAAGAAAATGTTCCGCTCACCTGATACATACGGATATTTTACCGGCACCTGGAATCCTGTTAAAAGATTAGGAATATCACTGACAGGTACATATACAGGCTCTATGTTGGTACAACATTTTGAAGGTTATATTCCGGAAGACCGTGAGGAAAAAACGCCTGATTTTTTCGATATGAGTATGAAATTCTCCTACGACATACCCGTATTCAGTAGTGTCACCTTACAGCTGAACGCCGGTATCCAAAATATATTCAATTCATATCAAAGCGATTTCGATAAAGGGCCGAACCGCGATTCCGGATATATCTATGGACCGGGCGTGCCCCGCAGTTATTATCTCGGATGCAGAATTTCATATTAACAATACGAATACCCAGATACTTTTTTGAAAAAACCGGAGTATTCTTCCTAATATTTTATAAAAAACTTCCGGTTTTTTTCTTTTTTTGTATCTTGCGTTGCTTTTCAATAACATACACAGTATTATCGGATGGAAAAGGAAGTGTCTGCAAAATGCAAAACAAAACGCATTTTACTCCGTGTCGGATTGGGGATATCGGGTGTGCTCCTCGTGTTACTCATCATTATAGCCATTGTATTGAATATGGTAGTTACCCCGAAAAAGATAACTCCGATACTACTTAACCTGAGTAAAGAGTATATCAATGGCGAAGTCAACTGCGAGTCGGTCGATATTACGTTTTTCAGTTCTTTTCCCGACTTAGGCATTCGATTGCAGAACGGAAGTATCTCTTCCGAAAAAGATACATTACTGGCTTTCGACAATTTCATGGCTGCCGTCGATCCGCTTGCATTTCTTTTCCGGAAACAAATCATCATCCACCAATTAGAAGTTGAAAACGCGGATATTTACGCCCATGTTGATACATCAGGTAAAGCAAACTGGGATATTTTCATTTCGTCCGACAGTACGGAGGCTTCTCAGGATAGCAGTACATTTGTCCTGCCGGAACTGAACATCAAGAAAATCCGCCTCCAGAACGTTAATCTCACCTATGATAATCTGCAGCAAGACATGTTTATTATGGTCGACAGCCTCCATATGCGCCTCAAAGGAAATCTATCCAAAGAACATGCGGAATTGAGCCTCGGCCTGCATACGACCGGAATTTCGTCATACTATCAGGGACAAACCTTTAGCCGTACACTACCATTTTCTTTTCGTACCACATTAGTACGCGACAGGATTCTGAAAACTTTAGCCATAGAAAGAGGTACAGTAAAAATCGGCTCTTTAGAACTAAAAACCAGCGGAATACTGAAGCAGAATATAGCTTCGGGAATAGCGGATGTCGACGTTGATTTCAGCCTGAATGCTTCATCGCTTGCTGACCTGATTGAAATGATACCTCCGCATATTTCGGATATCCCTTCCAAACTTATCGCCGGCGGAAAAGTAGAGTCCAGCGGTAAACTCAGCGGACAATTGGGCAAAGACCTTTATCCGTCCGTCACGATGTCTATGCATCTGATCAACGGCACATTAGCTTCGGTTAAACATCCGGAAACACCTTTCATTGAAGATTTTGATGCTGATTTCAGCACCTTGCTCGATCTGTCGGGCACACAACCCTCATCACTCAAACTCAACAATCTGTACCTGCAGACCGCTTCATCAAAATTGACTGTTCAAGGCGAATTTGACGATATTTTGACAAAACCGGCCATTAACGCACAGGCAAAAGCCGATATTAATTTCACGCAAATGTCACAGAAGCTACCATTGGAAGGTATGACGATGGGCGGCCATATCAATTTTGACGTTTCCGTACAATGCCTGCTTGATGACGTATTGGCATCGAATTACGGAAAGATCAATGCCAATGGAGTCGTTAATATCAAGGATGTGAAGTTCAACCACGATAAGGAACAATTCACGTTCTATACTCCCAGCGCCAATATGACATTAGGAACAAATACCAGAGACAGCATGGGCGAGCATATACACGAAAGCCTGCTCCGATGCAAAATCGTGGTTGATACACTCAACCTGAACTGGAAAGAAGAGTTGATCGCTAACTCCAGCCGCGTCAGCGTACTACTTACCACATCCGAACCTAAAGACAGCGCTTCGATAGCTCCTGTTACAATCGGATCGAGAGTTTCAAACATGCGCCTTGTTATGGGCGACTCCATTCGCATGCGGGGCGTACAGGCGCTGGGCAGTGTGAATATACGTCCCAGAACCGATATTCCAAGCCTGCCGGAAATCAGCGGCGGTATCTCCATTGATACACTGATGGGAAAAGCTTACGAAATCGGAGGACGCATAAGCAAAGCCTCCCTCAAACTCAAACTCACAAAACAACAGGTACGGCAACGAAATATACCCGCAGGTAACCGCACACCGAGAGATACCACTTATAGAAGCGCTGACAATTCAAAACTTCGTGAACCGGAAAAAAATCATGTGCCGGAAAATTCTGCGCTTATCATTGCAGACAGAAACACCGGCAATCAGGAATTACACGAAACGACTGAAAATCGTCTGCCGGAAGGTTCCATGCAGAAAGACTCTACACAAACAACAACATCTGATATCGAAAGAGTTTCTGCGCACAGACCGGACGCCAGACTCACACGGGCACAACGCGATTCATTGCGCCAAAGCCGCCTGGACCCGACGACGAATCTATCCTTCAGGCTTGAATCACAAGAAGCGAAAGACCTGCTCCGTAACTGGGACATATCCGGAAGTTTCGTATCCAACGATATCAGTATACGCACCCCTTACTTCCCGATACCCATCCGCATGCGCGAATCGGACATGACATTTTCGAGCAATGCATTGAATCTGACCAAAGCTCATATTCGTCTCGGCGAATCGGATTTCACACTTAACGGAGTAGTTGAAGGCATACGCAGAGCGTTGATGTACAATGGAAAAATCAGTGCAAAAATGACACTCGATGCCGACTCGCTTGATTTCAATGAATTAATCCGCGCAGCTGTCGCCGGTTCCGAATATTCGACCAAAAGCATCACGGAAAAAGATTCCATATCGGAGGTTGTACTCGACAATGACAATACCATCACATTAGCAAACGACACAACGACAGCCGGTATTTTTGTTGTTCCACGTAATCTCGACGTGGAATTTAACACCCGGATACGAAACGGGAAGTTCAGTAATGTCAACATCAAAAATGCGCGGGGCCGGATCATCCTGCGTGATCAGGCTATTCAATTTCCTCGCTTTATGCTGAATTCCGATATCGGAAGCACAATAATGACAATGGTTTACAAGGCTCCCGACCCCAAAGGCGCTTATCTGGGACTGGAAGTTGGCGTGAAACGTATCGATTTGAAAGAATTGATTGAAGCGATGCCTGTTATCGTCGAAATGGCCCCCATGCTCTATTCATTTGAAGGTGTCGTTGATTGCAACATAACCGCCATTACCGAACTGGATTCGCTAATGAACGTCTGCCTGCCGAAAACTACAGCCTCTTGCTTCTTAAGCGGTCAGAATCTGGTATTACTTGACGGCGAAACTTTTTCCGAAATATCGAAGACCCTGATGTTCAAGAACAAGAATAAAAACCTGATTGACAGCATGTCTGTCGAAATGATTCTGGAAGACGAAAAACTGATGATTTTCCCGTTCCAACTGACCCTGGACCGGTATAACGTCGCCGTCGGAGGAACTCAAAACCTCGATATGTCATTTAATTACCACATCACAGTACTTAAATCACCGGTACCTTTCAAGCTGGGCTTAAATATTTCAGGCACGCCGGATAATATGAAGATCCGTCCGGGAAAAGCAAAGTATAAAAATCTGTTTACTGTAGCCCGGGAAAAAAGTTTAGACAGCACCACAATCAACCTGCGGAGAGAAATGGATGACAAGCTACGGCAAAGCATTCAGGAGATCGCAGGTATGGAGTTAAGGCAACCGATGCGCCGTCCGAAAATGGAAATTCCGGATAGCCTGAAACACAATTTCTTCCAGTTGGAAGACACGACAGCTGTCAGTCTGCTGCCAACAGGAAGTACAGAAATCATTACGGATACTATAGCAGAAGAGGTTTTGTCTAACGACAGCCTGAACTCTGTAGAATGATTACCTAACCAAAATGAAATCTATTACTTCATCTCTTTCTATTTTGAAGCATTATTTTCCTGTGTTTCCGGTTGCTTCGGCTTCCGGTCAAAAAACGGATTTTTCGATGTTGCACTGACAGGAATTGCCATGACGCACCCACAATCCTTTCCTAACATTTCAAGGCGCTGGGCGGCAAGTCCCGCACTGAACATTACGCGCGTATCGACTCTTAAATCGGATGCTTTTGCACATGCCGAGCCGACCGCAATACCCAAGTCCACTATATTAAGCGCACAAGGTATTTCTGCCGGCTTGGACTCACAAGTCCTATACCCACAATGAAAACAGTTGAGACCCTGCGGCTTTTGGTGGGTACCAAGTATCATTACCACATTAGACTGTAGGACATTGTCTGCATCGCGAAGAAAAAATTTCATCCCAGTTTCCGCCGCTATCTTCAGCATCTCATCAGACATGAGATGTATATCATCACCCGTAACCAATGCTATTTCAATAATATCGATTCCTTTCCCTTTCGGCGCGGTACGCGCCGCTACCATCATTTGTTGAGCTGCCTGTACCACTAGCTCTCTTCGCATATCACGTTCGTTTTGTATCATATCTAAATTATATAATGTTCCATGCAAAAATAGGACAAATCGAACGCAATAGCAAAAGAATTTTTGTTATTGCAGAAAAACGTGCTCGTTTCATTTTAGAAATAAAATAGTGTAAATCAAAATTAAATTACCATATTTGTATCTAAAATAACAGTTATGGCAGAAAATCTGTATATTCCGGCAACTGACAATAAAGAAGAAAAATACAAGACGCTTCTTCCACAAATAGAAGCGTTAATCGGAAATGAAAAAGATCTGATTGCAAACCTTGCCAATACGGCAGGTGCATTACATCAGACATTCGGTTTCTTCTGGGTGGGTTTTTATTTAGTAAAAGAAGGTGAACTTGTATTGGCTCCTTTTCAGGGTCCGGTTGCCTGCACGCGGATAAAACGCGGCAAAGGTGTTTGTGGTGCAGCATGGGAAGCAGCAAATACAATAATGGTTCCTGATGTCGAACAATTTCCCGGACATATCGCATGCAACCCGGATTCTAAATCTGAAATAGTCGTTCCACTGATTTCAAAAGGAACAGTATTTGGAGTTCTTGACATAGACAGCGACCGGCTAAACGATTTTGACGAAACGGACAAACTTTACCTGAAAAAGATCTGCAACATGATCGAAAACACAATTTGTCCAATATAAAAAACAGGTTATCATGCAGGAGCTCACACTTATAACACCGACTTTTTTATTCTCAGCCGTATCGCTGATACTGTTAGCTTATACGAACCGGTTTCTTTCATATGCACAACTGGTGCGTACATTGAAAGACAAATATATGGAAGACCGCTCCAAAGTAACCCATGCGCAGATACAAAATCTTCGGGAACGCCTTCGCCTCACACGAAACATGCAGATTTTCGGAGTTGCAAGTCTACTCCTCTGTGCCGTTACGATGTTTCTGATTTACATTAACCTGCAATTTGCATCAACCATTATTTTTGGTATTGCATTAGTTCTTTTCATTATATCATTGGCGCTGTCCGTATGGGAATTATTATTGTCGACCAAAGCTTTGAAAATTCACCTCAGCGATATGGATAAATAATTCCGCCCCCTCACAAAAAAACTAACCCCCAATACATGAAGCGCTAGAGTTGTATACTCTTTCCGGTTTTCATCGCTTTCAACACATTCTTTCGAACGGTTCTCATGGAAATCTGCAATAAATCAGGTTCCATCATATCCAGAGTAACAAACAATTCCTGTTTTAATTCAGGAATATGACGGCTCATTTCATACGCAAGTTTCATACATATCGTCTGTACACCCGGCAATTCCTGCTTCGAAATCATCTTGTCAAGACAAAAATCAAGAAAATCCGTACGCGGCACTTCAGGCAGAGGTTGTCTTAGTATCAATGCAAGAAGTAACCGGCGTTTACCCGGATGACGACAAATAAGCGCTTCATCGATAATTTCATTCTGCTTATCATAAAGCCATTTATTCTCTGCCAACGAAAAATGTGTAAAAATCCATGCTGCCTGATATGCGATCTTATCGTCATTATCAAACAGTAAATCATACAATTCCCGCTTTCGTTTATTATTATTCTGTGTCAGAAAAACAATTTCATGTATATCGGTCATCTGAACACGTTCGGATAATTTTTCTCTGAAGCTCATCAGTTATCTATTTTGCGGTTCACAATCAATCAACAGCACAAATATAATCTATTTTTGAAACATAACCGTAACAAAAAAACAAAACAACCTTCATATTTTCGTCATCATATCTTAACAAAACCAAAGGACATTTGCAGAGTGAAAATTAAAATAAATTATGACAAAAAAATTGTTTTGGTTATCTGCTTTTATTCTGATTCTTTCTTCTGCATCAAAAAGCTTCTCACAAGAAACCGTATCTGTTTACGGGACTATCATCGATAAAGAGTTTAATGAACCGCTTACCGGCGCTACCATCCAGATAAGTGGTACGACAAACGGAGCAATCGCCGACATAGACGGACACTTTGAACTTAACGAATTAAAAAAAGGAGAATATAAATTCATCATATCATATGTCGGATACCGCGCTCAATCCTTAGATCTGAATGTAAACAACAATACTGAACTATCCATCTTTCTTGAATCCGACAATCAACAACTAAGCGAAGTCACCGTAGTCACTAAAATGAAAAGAAATACGGAAACAGCCCTCATTTCCCAGCAAAAAAACAGTTTGGTTGTACAAACAGGAATTTCCGCGCAACAAATAACAAAAACACAGGATCGTGACGCTTCTGAAGTAATACGGCGTGTACCGGGCATCAGTATAATCGAAGAAAAATTTGTGATGGTGCGCGGATTATCCCAGAGATACAATAACGTATGGATAAACAACAATGCTGTTCCGAGTAGTGAAGCTGATTCACGGGCATTTTCGTTCGATATTATTCCTTCTTCACAACTAGACAATATGCTTATCGTGAAATCTCCGGCGCCAGAGTTTCCGGCCGATTTTACCGGAGGCTTTATCCTGATTAATACAAAAGATATTCCGGAAGAAAACTCTTTTTATGTCTCTATCGGCGGAAGTATAAACGATCAGACTCATTTCAGGGATTTTCTGTACAGTAAAGGAAGCAGTACGGATTTCATCGGTTTCGATAATGGTTTCCGCAGTTTGCAGGGAGGAATAAACAGTAATCTTAAACCGATTGCCGGGAATGGCATTGACCTGTTAAACAATGGATTTAACAACGATTGGACTGTTAAAAGCAAAAGCCCTTTAGCCAACATAGGTTTTAACACAAATTTCAACCATCGCTACAAAACAAAAAGCGGCAACACGTTTGCGATTATGGGAACAGCAAATTATAATAACAGCTACAAAACAGCCTTAAATATGAAAAATTCACTTTTCGGAACTTACGATACCACCCATGATAAATCAAATTATCTCCGCAAAAGTACAGACGATCAATATAATCACTATGTCCGTGCCGGAGTCATGCTAAACCTGACATTTGTTCCGGCAAACGGAAACAGCCGCTACGAATTGAAAAATATATTCAACCAGCTCGGCAGAGACCGCTATACTTACCGTCGCGGCATTAGCGCCCAGAGCGATCAGGAAGAGAGCGCAGAATATTATTACACCAGTCGTACAACCTACAACGGCCAGTTTACCGGCAAATATACACTCAATAATGAAAGCAAGTTGGACTGGAATACAGGGTATGCTTATGCAAACCGTAATATACCGGACAGAAAACGTTATCTTATCAATGATGCGGCGGAAGAAGGGAAACTCGGACTTTCCACGGCAAATGATATAAACAGAGAGTTTTCCAAGCTCGATGAACATATATTCTCGACCAATGCTAACTATCAACTCGATTTTTCATTCTGTTCACTGACACCCACATTAAAAACAGGGCTTTACAGTGAATATCGTACACGTGACTATAACACCAGAATGTTCATTTATAACTGGAATGCATCCGGGAATAATCTGCCGTCGGGTTTCAGATATATGAATATACCGAATGAATTATTACAGGAGAAATACTATGGCGCGGACGGACTTTATCTGCTTGAAAAAGTAAAATGGAGCAATAACTACGGTGGAGACAACCTTCTGGCTGCAGGGTATCTTGGAGTAAATCTTCCGGTAGAAAAATTCAACGTTTATGCAGGTGTACGTTTTGAACACAATGAAATGAAGCTCATCAGCAACACAAAAGATTATGAAAAAAGTCCGAAGAATACCTATTATACATACAATGATTTCTTCCCGTCGGTCAATACCACTTACAAAATAAGTGAAAAGCAACAATTCCGGTTATCTTACGGCCGTACAACAAACCGTCCTGAATTTCGTGAAGTATCACCATCCGTATTTTATGATTTCGATCTGGCAAGTAATGTACAAGGTAATTATAATCTTAAACCGGCTTATATCGACAATGCTGATCTCGGATACGAATTTTATCCGTCCAACGGTGAAATGGTTGCTATATCCGCATTTTACAAACATTTCAAAAATCCGATTGAGTGGACATATACGGTAAACGGTGGTACAGATCTCACCTACTCTTATGTAAACGCAAATGCCGCCAATAATTACGGAATTGAAATCGACATTCGTAAAAATCTTGATTTCATAGGTTTACGCAACTTAAGCTGGAATTTCAACGAGGCATTAATAAAAAGTAAAGTAAAATTCGAGAACGGCTCAAAAGAACAAGACCGTCCTATGCAAGGACAATCGCCCTATCTTATCAATACAGGATTCTTTTATCAGCTACCGGAAAAAGGCTGGAATGCATCCATCTTATATAACCGTATCGGAAAACGTATCGTAGGAGTAGGTCGTAGCATGGGCTCCGAAGGAGACCAGGCGAATATTCCCGATTCATACGAAATGCCGAGAAACGCCATTGACATCAATCTATCAAAAAAATTCGACAATAATATAGAAGTAAAATTCGCCGTTCGCGATTTACTTGCAGAAAAAATTTCATTCAAACAATTTGAAAAAACAAACAAAGGAGAAATAGAACAAATAACCCGCCAATACAGTCCGGGACGCGACTTCAGTTTAAGTGTCAGCTATCATTTTTAGGTATAACAGAATACTCTAAGATAACAATACAATATATCTCATTATTCATTATTAATTTATAAAAAAATGAAAACAGTAAAAATTCTTAATTATGCGTTAGCAATCATTATTATAAGCGGATTTGCCGCTTGCAGTGACGATAACAAAGATCCCCAGATAGAAGGGAACGACTATGTGTTTGGCACGGACAGCTACGGACATACAACATGCGACCATCTGCTGTTCGACGGAAACGGAAAAGAAGCACCCGAGGGTACTGCCATTGGTAACGGAGAACAGAATTTTGCCTTCACCGGAACACAAACACTAAGAAAAGGCACCTATACACTAAAGGGATGGATTTATGTAGCAAGCGGGGCGACGCTAACCATTGAAGAAGGAACCGTAATCAAAGGAGATAAACAGACACAGGCGGCATTAATTGTGGAGCCCGGAGGAAAACTGATAGCTAAAGGGACAGCAAGCGCACCTATTGTGTTCACCTCAAACCAGCCGAAAGGATCACGTAAACCGGGTGACTGGGGAGGACTCATTGTGTGTGGAAAAGCTCCTAATAACCAGAATAACGACCAGCAGATCGAAGGTGGACCACGCACACACCACGGAGGCACAAATGCTGCTGACAATTCCGGGATTCTGAGCTACGTCCGCGTAGAGTTTGCCGGATATCCGTTTCAGACGGATAAAGAGATCAATGGCATCACATTTGGTTCTGTCGGCAACGGAACACAAGTAGATCACATACAGGTTTCTTACTCAAATGACGACTCTTTTGAGTGGTTCGGAGGAGCCGTAAACTGTAAATATCTTGTTGCATATAAAGGCTGGGATGATGACTTCGACACAGATAACGGCTTCAGCGGGAAAGTCCAGTTCGGATTGGTTGTCCGTGATCCGAAAATCGCCGATGTTTCACAATCCAACGGTTTCGAATCTGACAACTGCGCCGACGGCTCTACTGTCAGCCCTTATACAACAACCGTATTCAGTAACATAACGTTTATAGGCCCGGCAGGACGAGACAATTTTGAAAATACGAATGACTACATCAACGGGGGAGATTATAATCCGAACAATGGCTCTGCGTTGGGTAAGTTCCAGGCAGCTATGCAAATACGCCGTTCAAGCCGCTTAAGTTGCTTCAATTCTATTGCTATAGGTTACCCTATCGGCCTGATCCTGGACGGAGAAAAAGGTAATACCCCTTCGGAAGCAAAGGCCGGAAATCTGAAACTGCAGAATATCTGGTTTGCCGGTATGGACATTACAGGTTCCGACGCCAATAAACGTTATACGGACGATCTTTATGATGCGGCAAATAAAGTCGTTATCGATGCAAACTCCCCTTCTTTTTCCACCACTTTCTTCCTGTCGCAAACCGGAAACGCGGTCAAAGAAATCAGTGATCTCAACTTTTCCGATGCATACAATGTCGGTGTAAACTATATGCCTAATGCGGGAAGTCCGGCTTTAACGGCTGCGTCTTTTTCCGACAACCTGTTAAGCAGCGGCTTCGACAAGGTTAATTACATCGGTGCATTCAATACAAACGATAAATGGCTCGAAGGATGGACCAATTTCGATCCGAACAATACAGATTATTAAACATATTAATTTACTACTGCACGATCTCATTCATAGACAATTACAAAAAGCCATATGCCGTGAGGCATGTGGCTTTTATCATATCAAACCGTTTATCTCGGCACGCCATACTTAGACCTGCCGGATAATAAAAGATGGATGATCAAACACAATACTATAAACAAAGCTCCTATGCAAACAACGCCATTCCAGCCGTAATCTTTCCAAACAAGTCCGCCAATAAATGTTCCCAACGACCCTCCGATAAAATAAGAAACCATATATACCGTATTCAAACGGTTAGATGCCTCCGGATAGGTTGAAAACACAATTGTCTGGTTTGTAACATGCATTGCTTGTAGCCCCAAATCAAGAATAATAATACCGATAATTAATCCCATATAAGTATCACCTCCCAAGCCAAATATCAGCCAGGCCAGAAGCATCAGGATACAGGCTATTAATATCAGAATGTTTTTACTCACCCGACCTGCAATAAATCCGGCATAAGATGCCGCCAATGCACCGGCAATACCTGCCAGTCCAAGAGAACCCGCCACATCACTCCCCCGGAAAAAGGGAGCCTGTTCCAAACGAAAAGTCAAAGTCGTCCAGAATACAGAAAAAGAAGCAAAACCCAAAGCGCCCCGCAGTGAAGCCAGACGGAGACTTGGTAAAACCTTCACATAACGTACTATAGATATCATCAAACGAGTATATGTCCCTTCAAAAGTAGGTCTCATTTCAGGCAAAAGCCACACAATAAACAAAGCCAGGATAACCATCATACCGGCCGCAATGAAAAATACGGCACGCCAGCCCAGATATTCGCCTAAAATACCACTAAACACACGTGAGGCAAGAATTCCTATCAACAGACCGCTCATAACAATACCGACATTCCGCCCTTTAGCTTTCGGCTCAGAGAGTTGCGCCGCTATCGGTACAAATATTTGCGGAACAACCGATGTCAGACCAATAAAAAAACTGGCGATGATCATAATCGTTACAGACGGACTTAATGCAAACAAAAGCAGAGAAATAACAATGAAGAAAAAATCAATAAGAATGATTCTCTTACGTTTGAACATATCTCCCAGCGGTATAATGAACAATAATCCGACAGCATAGCCAATTTGCGTAAACATCGCTACCTTACTTGCAACAGCTTCCGATACATCAAACTCTTTCGCAATCATTCCCAACAGAGGCTGATTGTAGTAATTATTCGCAACAACAAGGCCCGCCCCGATTGCCATCAGCCATAATGTACTTTTAGAAAGGGTCTGATTATCTTTCATTTCAAAAAGTGATTTCATATGTACAAATATCATTTTTAACGCGAAGATAGTATAGGGTTCAAAATTACATAATATATCCAATACTCCAAAAGTTGCTAAATATCAAATATTTAGTAATAATAACAAGTTTATTCTTTTTGCATATTCGCAATTTTTCCCGTAACTTGCCGCAGTTTTATCGGCATTCAAAAACAGACAAGGACATGAAATATACAAGAATCAAAACGACGGAACATCCGCTTTTTTTACAGATATGGAATCTTTATAAAAGTTCTTTCCCGCCGGAAGAGCGCCGTCAACTCCGTACACAAAAGAAGATGATGAATAACCCCCTGTATCACTTTGAAATAATTACCGACAATGATGTATTTGTAGGATTTATATTATGGTGGGGATTTGAAGACATAAGATATATAGAACATCTGGCGACATCTCCCCGTTTACGCGGGAATGGTTACGGTTTACGCATACTCGAAAATTTTATTTCAAAATCGGACACTCCCATATTGTTGGAAGTTGAACATCCCGACTCTGAAATAAACAAACGTCGTATCGGTTTCTATCGACGCATCGGTTTTATTCTCAACAAACATCTATACAAACATCCGCCATACAAAAAAGGAGGAGAATATGTTTCATTGATGCTGATGACATATCCTGACGCCATAACAGAAAAGGAAGCAAGGCGTTTTTGTGAAAAATACCATCCGGTTATCCATGAGTTTGTATTGGGATCCGGTAAATAAGAATTCGTTTATTCTGCTTTCCTATCTAAAAAAATACTGATCAATTTCGGAAACGGATATTTGTCAAGGGCTGATAATGGAATTTTTAAATACTTTTTCAGGGCAGCATTCTCTTTTTGCACTTCAACACTATAAAATGTCGTATGCAGGATCTGATGCGACAAAACATGCTTCACACTATTTCCCTCAACGGAAATGAAAGGTTGTCCTGTCGTCCGGAATAATTGATGAAATGCAGATTCTTCTTTTATACCGGCAAAATCCATCGGTACCTCCGTTTCAATCAGCGGAAATTCATAAAGCCCTTCCCAGATATCTTTTCCTGTGCGATGATGTAAATAGGTATGTGAATCGCAGGTAATAAAAAAATAGTTCAGAAACCGGTCACGCGTTTTTGTCTTATTTTGCTTAACCGGGTATTGTTGCGGATTTCCCGAAGCATATCCCATGCAACTATCCACCAAAGGACATTGCCTGCAATCAGGATTTTGAGGGATGCATTGTAACGCACCGAATTCCATGACCGCCTGATTATGAACACCAGCCCTGTCCGGTGGCATCAGCAAAGTTGCCAACTCACGATATTCACTCTTACCTTTCCCCGTATCAATCGGAGTTGTAACGGCAAACAAACGTCCCAATACACGATACACATTTCCGTCAATAACCGGATAGGGTTGATTCCACGCAAATGAAGCTATTGCCGCAGCCGTATATTCACCTACTCCTTTTAATGCAAGAATATCACTGTATTGCACCGGAAAAGTCCCATTATGACGTGACATCATATCTTTGGCCGCTTCATGCAAATTCCGGGCACGGGAATAATATCCCAAACCCTGCCAGTATTTCAATACGTCCATTTGTCCGGCTTCCGCCAGACTTTGTATATCGGGAAAACGACCCACAAAACGATTATAATAATCAAGTCCCTGCGCCACACGCGTTTGTTGCATGATAACCTCAGAAATCCAGATCAGGTAAGGGTCTTTCGTATGACGCCAGGGCAAATCCCGTTTATTCCTTCCATACCATTCCTGAAGGATTTCGCTCTCTCTATATACAGTCTTCACTATCCCGTTTCTACTTAAATGATATAAATCGTTTCTACTTGTGTCTTGTTTTTTCTATATGGCGACGAATGATCGAATCGATAATCAACAAGAATAAGGCCAATACTCCGACATACACACTGAGCACAAAGGATTGTGATCTGAATATATTAAAATCGGGCTTGGGAAATGACCATGTGTGCAACTCTATCTCAATCTTCGGCAGTTCAAATGAGATTCCCATGCTATGAAGGACAAATACGCAAACGGCTAACATCACCACAATTCCTGAAACATATCCGAAAATTTCCAGATACCTATGTCTTTTTTCACGTATCTCTGCTTCCTTCTGAATTTTAAGCATCGCCTTCTCATTGAAGCCAAACGGCAACACTTCATCCGGTATTCCGGCAAACAGGTCATGCAATATGTCTTTATTTTTCGGTTTCATATTCTCTCCATGCTTCTTATTAATACAAATAACTTTTTACGGATACGGAATATTTTTGTTTTTATATTTGTCTCCGTCAGTCCGGTGATAAGCGCAATATCTTCCATCGACTTATTATCCTTATAGAAAAGCATAATCATTGCCCGTTCTTCAGGAAGTAATTGCTCCAGTGCCCGGTTCAGATAAACGATACGCATATCAGCATCGGACTCTCCGAAAATCGTTTCATCGGGATCATCCGGCACATTCGACAGCATATCTTCGTCTACCGGCACAAACTCTCTTGTCTTTTTACGTGTCGCAGAAATCGCTATGTTATAAGCAATACGATAAATCCATGTCGAAAAACTACTATCCCCACGAAATGACGAAAGCGAGCCAAATGCTTTTACAAACACATCCTGCGCAAGTTCCTCCGCATCTTCACGACTACCGACAATCTTAACAATCAGGGAAAACACCTGTTTGCTGTATCTTTCCAGCAAAGGTGCAAAACTATCAGTCTCTCCTACAAGGACCCTCTCTACATAGTAATTGTCAGATAGCCTTTCCATTCTATCCGTATAGACGCACCTCCTGCAAAAAGGTTACAACTACACGACTACAAAAATAATACCTCATCCCCAAAATCATATCATCCGATTTATTAATTATAATTAACCGCACATATTCAAATCCGGTTACTTCAAATCAGTCTGATTAAAAAATGACCGGCAAGTGTAACCTTTCAAAAAAAATGCGTCAAAAGGGCAAGAAACGTTTCAGGGATGTTGATACGAAAAGTAAACAAAAAACAGAGAGAGATTATTATATAAATATTAACATTTTAAATATTAAGATTATGGATTTTATTACCGTGCCGCTTGTGGTCGGCATCATTTTCTACTTTACCTACATGACATTTGAACTTTTTGCACGCAGAAAAGAAAGGATGAGCCTGATTGAAAAGATGGGACAAAACTTAACTCCAATGGATCCGTCCATACTAAAAAGTCAGTTCCAGACATTACTACCTACGTTCAATAAAAAATCATTCACTGCATTACGATTCGGATGTTTATTTGTAGGACTCGGATTAGGACTTTTAGTTGGTTTATTCATCTGTTTGTCTATCAAAGACTCCGGAATCGGAAACAATCATTGGGAAAGAAACAGCTTCTTCACGGTAGCGTACGGCGCATCCGTATTATTCTTCGGCGGAATAGGACTTGTTGTTTCCCACATTATCGAAAGCAAATCGACCTCAAAAGAAGAAAAATGAACCAACAAGCGTATAAAACAGGCGGATTATCCTCTTTTCCGGACAATCCGCCTGTTTTATCTATACAATACAATCGAAATTCTACTGATTTCGTTCCAGATACTCATGAATATTTCCCGTAGAAGTATCTTTAAGTATCACCTTCTTGTTTTCATCAAGCAGATACAATGTCGGTATCGCTTTCAAATCATAGATCTCACCGTTCCTTAAAACCAACGCTTTATCATATCCGTTTATCCACGACGACGGAATATCTTTCATATGATCTCTCCATGCATCCAGGTTTTCATCAGGGTATACAGCCAACACTTTGAGTTTGCCAGACGAAACGGCCGATGAAACGGCCGACGAATTTTTCAGCATCTCTGTCGTATGCTGACATTCCACACAATCCGGGTTATAAAACATCAGCAATACATATTTTGCCGACAGATCGTACAACCGGCCCGTTTTGCCCGAAGCCGTCGTATAAACAACATCTTCCGCTTTCCCGCCGACACGATTCCGGTATGCCAGATTCAGCAAATGCTGAGGACGAATCTTATACGTATCCCCGACTTTGGAAGATGCAATGATATGTTCCAGAAATGGAATATAATATTCATCATTACGCATCGGTGAATTCGGATTATAAAGATAGTGTTCCGCTTTTTTGTAAAAATAGTTATACATAACCTCATCCACCTCGGCAGAATCAAGCATTTTTTTAACACCTTCGGATACTTTACCATAAGAAGCGTGAGGGAAAAGGGAAATAAAATCCACAAGCGCCTGTTCCGTAATATCCGGAGTGTGGCAATACATTGTATCCCTGAAATCAAATTTATCCCAAAAATGCATGATAATATACCCTGCACGTTCCTGCGGATCTGTCATCATTGCCGGAGGCACGGCACGTTCAAAGTTTTTAACCTTCGCTGAAGGCTCCGGCGTATTCTCCGCTTTTTTCTTTTCCTGTGACACACACCCTACCAGAGTCACAGCCAGTATCAAACCAATTAAAAGTCCAAAATTCAATTTCATAATAAACAAAAATTTATTTTTAACACTTAAGATTTTTATTTGTCAATGAAGAAAAAGCCAGTAATAAGACCAACAACAGCCAGAACCATGATAATTATTCCCATCACCTTATTCAGCATCTTCAATCCCCTGATATTAAACCAACGACGCATCAGGGAAACAATAAATGTTATAAAAAACCACCATATAACCGCACCGGTAAACACGCCACCCAAACCGGATACCGTCATTTGAATTGAATGTTCAGGCAATACAAAACCATATTGAGCAAACAATCCGATGAAAAGGATTACAATCAGCACATTACTAAATGTCAGAAAAAATGCCGTCACAAAATCCTGAACAAGCGTCTGTTTCTGTTCCTGATTCCGCTGTAAACTTTTAACCGGATTATTCCGGAAAATATAATATCCGAAAAATATAATAATAATACTTCCGAATATCTGTAACGGGCGTTGATGTGCCTGGACAAAATTTACAACAAGCCCCATAAATAAGCTCGTAACCGTCGCATAGAATAAATCGGAAAATGCCGCGCCCAAACCGGAAATAAAACCGGACAGCTGTCCCTTTGCCAATGTTCGCTGAATGCACAACATGCCTATCGGGCCCATCGGACACGAAACCAGCACACCTATAATTATTCCGGTACGAAACAGTTCAAGCATTGTATTTTCTATACTTATAATTTTATTTTCAATGCGTCGATCGCTCTTCCTGTTTTTTCACGCGCCTCATCAACAGAGACTCCACGTGCAAGCAAGACCCCCATACGTCTGTGACCATGTACTTCGGGTTTGCCGAAAAGGCGAACCTGAGTGTCCGGTTGAGCCAGTACCGCATCAAGATTCGTAAATGTCAACTGCTGAGAATCGCCTTCCACAACAATCGCGCGCGAAGCAGACGGGCCATGAAATGCGATGTTCGGAATGGGAAGCCCCAATACAGCGCGGGCATGAAGGGAAAACTGCGACAGATCCTGGGATATCATGGTAACCATTCCGGTATCGTGCGGACGCGGAGATACCTCACTGAATATCACATCTTCTCCACAAATAAAAAGTTCTACACCGAAAATACCCCTACCTCCCAGAGCATCCGTTATTTTAAGTGCTATATCACGCGCTTTCTCTTTTGCCACAGGAGACATGGCCTGTGGTTGCCAGGACTCACGGTAATCTCCATCTATCTGAACATGTCCTATAGGCTCCGGAAAAGAAGTTCCACCAACATGACGAACAGTTAGTTGTGTTATCTCATAATCAAAATGCACAAAACCCTCCACAATTACTTTCCCAGCTCCGGCACGTCCGCCTTCCTGCGCATATGTCCATGCCTTCAAAATATCCTCTTCTTTACGAACAACACTCTGTCCGTGACCGGAAGAACTCATGATCGGCTTAACAACGCAAGGAATACCTATTTCAGCAACAGCATCACGAAACTCTGCTTCCGTTTCGGCGAAACGATACGGAGACGTCGGCAATCCTAATTCCTCCGCGGCAAGCCGACGTATGCCTTCACGATTCATTGTTAGAAATGTTGCTTTTGCCGTAGGTATCACATGATAACCTTCCCGTTCAAGCTCGATTAAGGTTTCGGTAGCGATTGCTTCAACTTCCGGTACAATATAATCAGGGTTTTCTTTTTCTATTATTTCACGTAGCCTTGCCCCATCCAGCATGGAAACAACATACGAACGATGAGCAACCTGCATTGCCGGCGCATTTTCGTATTTATCCAAAGCCACAACTTCTACTCCATATCGTTGCAACTCTATCACAAACTCTTTTCCCAACTCTCCGGAGCCACACAAAACAACCTTTTTTGCTGTCTGTGTGTATGGGGTTCCTATTTCAACCATAATTCTTTTAACTTAAAATAACGGCACAAATTTAAGATTTAATCCTAACGGATCCAAATTTAGATTATCGATTATATTTTTTTGTATGAATCCAAGCATGTTTATTCCGTACTTCGCTCAACATATACCACCTTTAATGTCAAAAGAAAATAAATATTCCTTTGACATTATGTTCGATATTGCACGATCTTTATCCTAAACATGAAGACAGGAGGCGCCTCGGTAATGAAAACAAATAAATTTATTTTGCATTTCTCTCGGCTTACACTATCTTTGTTGCGTATTTCTCAAAAAACATTAACCATTAAAGTATATATGATTCAGTTTTTTCAATCCTCCGCAAAAACAGTGCTGGCAGTCGAAACAGCGCAAGAGTTCAATGCAAAAGATACGGATAAATTAGTTTGGTTGTTCAGTGGTGCTAAACCAATCAAAACAAGAAGTATGAAAGGATGGTTTGTCGGTCCACGTCGCGAAATGATCACGCCATGGAGTACAAACGCGGTTGAAATTACACAAAATATGGGAATCAAAGGAATTGCCCGGATAGAAGAATATTTCTGTGTTTCATCCGGCAAAGCCCAGCATGATCCGATGCTTCAACGTATTTACGACGGATTGGATCAAAAGATTTTTACCATTGACAAAAAACCGGATCCGATCATTTACATTGACGATATCGCGAAATATAATGCGGAAGAAGGACTCGCTTTAAGCGATGAGGAAGTCGGATATCTTAACGATGTCAGTAAAAAGCTGAAACGCAAGCTAACAGACAGCGAAGTCTTCGGATTCTCCCAGGTAAATTCCGAACATTGCCGGCATAAAATTTTCGGCGGAACATTTATCATCGACGGGAAAGAAATGGAAAGTTCCCTTTTTGCCCTGATAAAAAAGACATCAGCTGTCAACCCAAACAATCTTGTTTCGGCCTATAAAGATAACGTCGCATTCAGCAAAGGACCTGCAATTGAGCAATTTGCCCCTCAGTCTGGCGACAAACCGGATTTTTACGCGACAAAGAAAATAAACACCGTACTATCGTTGAAAGCCGAAACACACAATTTCCCGACAACCGTAGAGCCTTTCAATGGCGCGGCTACCGGAACCGGCGGGGAAATCCGCGACCGCCTTGGTGGGGGAAAAGCTTCACTCCCCATTGCAGGAACAGCGGTTTACATGACATCATATCCACGCACGGAAGAAGGGCGTTCATGGGAAAAAATACTTGATCCGCGCAAATGGTTATACCAAACACCGGAACAAATACTTATAAAAGCATCTAATGGCGCATCGACTTTCGGAAATCATTTCGGACAACCCCTCATCTGCGGGTCACTGCTTACCTTCGAACATACAGAAAACAACAAAAAGCTGGCTTACGATAAAGTGATTATGCTGGCAGGTGGTGTCGGATTTGCGAATAAACGCGATGCACTGAAAGGAAACCCCAAACCACACGAAAAAATTGTCATCCTTGGAGGCGATAATTATCGCATCGGAATGGGAGGTGGCGCCGTATCATCGGTTAATACAGGACAATACACAAGCGGAATAGAACTGAATGCTGTTCAGCGTGCCAATCCTGAAATGCAGAAACGCGCTGCCAATGTTATACGCAGTATAGCCGAATCCGACAGCAACCCGATTATATCGATCCATGATCACGGAGCAGGAGGACATCTTAACTGTCTTTCGGAACTTGTTGAAGCAACAGGCGGACACATTGATATGTCCAAACTACCCATAGGTGACCCTACCCTTTCGGCAAAAGAAATCATAGGAAACGAAAGTCAGGAACGAATGGGGCTGTTGATAAAGGAAAAAGATGTAGAACGTATCCGCCGGATAGCCGAGCGTGAGCGCTCTCCGATGTATGTTGTAGGAGAAACAACCGGTGATATGGATTTTGTCTTCGAACAAAAGAACGGCGAAAAACCGATCAACATCAAACTTGAATATATGTTCGGAAAACCGCCGCGTACAATCATGGAAGACAAAACGGTAAAAGAAAAATATTCGCCTGTGAAATATAAAGAGGCTGAACTGCATAAATACCTTGAAAATGTTTTGCAGTTGGAAGCTGTTGCTTGTAAGGACTGGCTGACGAACAAAGTAGACCGTTCGGTAACAGGAAAGATTGCCCGTCAGCAATGTCAGGGCAGACTGCAATTGCCGTTAAGTGACCTTGGCGCCGTAACACTTGATTACCGTGGTAAAACCGGAATGGCTACTTCAATAGGACATGCACCGCAGGCGGCGCTAATCGACCCGGCTGCCGGCTCCGTTTTATCCATTGCCGAAGCATTGACGAACCTTGTATTCGCACCATTGACAGAACAGATCAGAAGTATTTCATTAAGTGCAAACTGGATGTGGCCATGTCGTAACGAGGGCGAAGATGCCCGTCTTTACAAAGCAGTCAAAGCAGCGTCGGACTTTGCCTGTGAATTAGGCATCAATATACCGACAGGAAAAGACTCCCTTTCCATGACACAAAAATACGGAAAAGATAAAGTTTTGTCGCCGGGTACGGTGATTATCTCGGCAGCCGGAGAAGTAAATGACATCCGGAAAATTGTTTCACCCGTATTATCCGGTGATAAAAAAACATACATCTATTATATAGATTTTTCATTTGATACGATGAAGCTCGGCGGTTCCGCTTTTGCACAGGCTCTGGGTAAAATAAGCAATGAAGCTCCGACGGTTAAAGACTCCGCCTATTTCATGGATGCATTCAATGCCGTACAAGAAGCGATCAACAAAGATCTGATCCTTGCCGGACATGATATCTCTGCCGGAGGTATGATCACGACATTACTTGAAATGTGTTTCGCAAATACAGAAGGAGGAATGGAGGTGAACCTCGACCCATTGGCAGAAAAAGATATAATCAAAGTATTATTTGCTGAAAACCCGGGTATAGTTGTCCAGGTAAAAGACAAGAAAGCTTTTGAAAAACTGATGCAGACTGCAGGCATAGGCTTTGCATGCATAGCCAGGCCAACAGACGAACGGCACATCATGATAACAAAAGACGACGCTCAATATCATTTCGGAATTGACTATATGCGCGATGTATGGTATAAGTCATCATACTTACTGGACATGCATCAGAGCGGTAACGAATGTGCGGGTAACCGTTTTGAAAACTATAAGGTACAACCGGTAGAATATAAATTCCCCAAAGACTTCAAAGGCACACTTAAATCTTACGGACTTACGGCTGCACGCCGTAAAAGAAGTGGTATAAAAGCTGCAGTAATCAGAGAGAAAGGCTCCCAATGCGAACGTGAGACAGCTTATGCACTATACCTTGCCGGTTTTGATGTCAAAGACGTTCACATGACAGACCTGGCTACAGGACGTGAAACCCTTGAAGATATTAACTTTATCGTATTTTGCGGTGGATTCTCAAATTCAGACGTTCTTGGTTCGGCCAAAGGATGGGCGGCAGGTATTCTGTACAATGAGAAAGCCAAACGCGCTATCGATCGTTTTTATAAACGTAAAGACACGATGAGTATCGGAATATGTAACGGCTGCCAGCTGATGGCGGAACTGGAAGTGATCTATCCGGAACACGAGAAAAAACATAAAATGATATACAACGATTCGCATAAATTCGAATCTAACTTTATCACTTTGGAAATTCCTAAAAATAATTCCATTATGTTAGGCTCGCTCAGCGGCACCAAACTTGGTGTATGGATTGCCCACGGCGAAGGTAAGTTTGATTTTCCTTATGACGAGAAACAGTATAATATTGTTGCAAAATATAATTACGACGGGTATCCTGCCAATCCTAACGGATCCCCATGGGCCGTAGCAGGCGTATGCTCAACTGACGGCCGCCATCTTGCGATGATGCCACATCCGGAGAGAGCGATTTTCCCGTGGCAATGCGGCTATTATCCTGCAGAACGTAAAGATGATGAAGTAACGCCATGGATAGAGGCATTTACAAATGCCCGCAAATGGATTGAAAATAATTTATCCAAAAAATAATTTTATAAATAAAACCTGAAATGTTTTTTTTAAGTAAAAATTATTTTCGAAAGAAAAGTTCAGTCAATATTTTTAATTTGACTGAATTTTTTTAACAAATAAATAAAGCATAAAAAAATAAACAATCTATTACTATTCATCATTGTTTTCACAAAATAAAATGGATGCAAATTTGAAATAATACCAAGAATAAAGAACATTTTTTAACCTTTGTAGTGCGAAAAATTTACCTTTTTTGTGTAAATATTAAGTCAATTTCTACGTTCTTTGTATAGAAAAAAGAAAAGAAAGGGTGAAATGAAAAAGTCAACGATTTGGATGCTTACGGGAGTTATGGCATTTGCCTTTATTGGCCTGCTTATATTGCAGGTTCAATACATTGCAACCATATTCAAAACCAGTAATGAGCAATTTGAATCAACAGTTAGACGTTGTCTGGAAAAAGTTTCCCGTGAACTTGAACAGGATGAGGCCCGTGCATACCTTGAAGAATATACAAACTCAACGGGTACTGATTTCATGTACAAAAATCCTCCCAACCAGCAGAATATCAATCAAATAATGCAGAGCATTAGAATGCAGATAATAAAAGAGGATTCAATCGGTACCATTAAAAGTATCGAACAAATTGAATCTTATCAAGTAAGCCAAAAGATACAGAGACCTCAAAAGCCACAGTCAACAACAAGTAAAAAATCAGCGATTGTCGAATCTTCCGAGGAATTCCAAAAAATGTCTGCAGGACGGTATTTCCGCTCTAAAGCTGTTTTGGACGAAGTCATATTCTCTCTTATCCAAGTCGCATATCTGACACCAATAGAGAAACGTATCAATTTCAAGAATCTCCAAAACGTTATCAAAACGGAATTTGTCAATGGCGGTCTGAACCTGCCGTTCGTTCTCATGGTTGTTAATAACAACGAACAGACTGTATATCAAAGCGAATCTTTATCAAAAGCTCCGAAAAGTTCCGATATAATAACACAAGTTATATTTCCATCCGACCCTCCGTCAAAACAAAACTATATAAAACTATACTTTCCGACCAAGGGGGATTATCTGTCAGAATCAGTATCGTTTCTCGTTCCCTCCATGATTTTCTCTCTGATATTACTTGTAACGTTTACTATAACGATCTACATTATTTTCCGTCAGAAAAGATTATCGGAAATGAAAAACGATTTTATAAACAACATGACGCACGAACTTAAAACTCCGGTATCTACTATTTCAATTGCTGCGCAAATGATGAAAGATTCCGATATATCAAAAAGTCCGGAGGTATTCAAACATATATCATCTGTAATCAATGACGAAACAAAACGTCTCGGATTTCTGGTGGAAAAAGTGCTTCAAATGTCATTATTCGAAAATCAGAAAGTGACACTTAAGCTTAAAGAGCTTGATATTAACGATCTGATCGCAAATATAGCCAATACATTTAAAATAAAAGTAGAAAAATCCGACGGTACGATTGATATTGATCTGGGAGCTGAAAATTCAGCCATATTCGCAGATGAAATGCATATAACCAATATGCTGTTCAATCTCATGGATAATGCTGTTAAGTACCGGCGCGAAGACGTTCCGCTACGCCTGATGGCACGTACACGTAACGAAGGCGATAAAGTAATCATCTCAATTGAAGACAATGGAATTGGAATTAAAAAAGAAAATCTGAAAAAGGTATTTGACCGTTTCTACCGCGTTCCGACAGGAAATATTCATAATGTCAAGGGATTCGGTCTCGGACTTGCGTATGTCCGCAAAGTTGCGGAAGATCATAAAGGATCTATACGAGCGGAAAATGGCCTTGGAAACATTGGGACAACATTTATTATTACATTACCAACTATTAAAAATTAAAGTTATGGACGAACAAATGAGAATTTTCTTCTGTGAAGACGATGAAAATTTAGGGATGCTTTTAAGAGAGTACTTACAAGCAAAGGGTTATGCAACTGATCTCTTCTCTGATGGGGAAGCCGGGTATAAAGGTTTCGTAAAAGAGAAATATGACTTATGCGTACTTGATGTCATGATGCCGAAAAAAGACGGCTTTACACTGGCTCAGGAAATACGTTCTATCAATCCGGATATACCTATTATATTCCTTACTGCAAAAACAATGAAGGAGGATATCCTTGAAGGATTTAAGATAGGTGCCGATGATTATCTGACAAAACCGTTCAGCATGGAAGAATTGTTACTTCGTATCGAAGCTATTCTTCGCCGCGTAAAAGGAAAGAAACTAAAAGATGTTCCTTTCTACAAACTCGGAAGCTTTACTTTTGACACGCAAAAACAAACGCTTGCTATCGGAGAAAAAGTAACCAAATTAACTACGAAAGAATGTGAATTGCTCAGCTTGCTTTGTGCGCATGCCAATGAAGTTCTTGAACGTAATTACGCACTGAAGACAATCTGGGTAGACGATAATTATTTCAACGCACGCAGCATGGATGTTTATATCACAAAACTGCGTAAATTACTGAAAGACGATCCGAACATCGAAATCATTAATATTCATGGTAAAGGATATAAGCTTATCTCCCCTGCGGATGAATAAGAAGTCATAGACAGCTGAAATATCAGTTTAATTTAGTAGGGCGAGGCTATTTTCAAAAAGATAGCCTCGTTTTTATAACATCCTGTAACTTTTCATTTCTTTCCTGAATCTGGCAACTTTCCCATCGGTAACTTTATTCATTAAAGACCAGAACCGTTCACCATGATTCATTTCCACCGTATGACACAATTCGTGTAAAAGGATATAATCCAGTAAATGTTCCGGAAGCAACATGACAGATAAAGACAGATTTATACTTTTCCGGGCCGTACAGCTCCCCCAATGTGTGCGACTGTTATTGATCTTAACCGAGGTATATTGAAACCCATGCTTTTCTGCCAGCTCTTTCAGGCGAACAGGGAGAATCCGTTTCGCTTCGTAACGAAGTGTATTTTCTATGATTTTCCGCAGCTTCTCCTGTATTTGTTCATCGGAAAAATCTGTCTGCAAAGGACATGAAATATAAAGAACATCCTCCCTCAATGTTGAATAGATGTTATCAAGAGACGAACGGATAATCTGCAATGAAAACGTATATGTCCGAAACTCCGTATTTTCATCAAACATCAGGCGTTTAGACGCTTTCTGCAAAATATGAAGCAAGCGGTCATGCTGTTCATTTAAAAAAGAGAGTAGTTCGCGCTCATTCCCATAAGCAGGTATGGTAGCGTACACATGGCCGTTTTCGACACGCAATAAATATCGCCGGGCGCAAGGATTACGGCGTAGAAAAACAATACCCAAATCCCCCGCTTCTATCTTTTTATACTCAACCATGACACAAAGATACAGAATAAAAATATCAGCTATCGTTATTCGTTTTTGTTTTTACCCAAGATTGATTATATTTGTATCTCTATATTAAATAAAATGCACTACAAGTCCGGTAGACAAAAAGGAGCATAAGTATATATGATAAATTACTTTTTTACTATACTATCTAATTCAAATTTATGATGAAAACAAAATCTTTAATTCCCGTATTGATGGCTTGCTTCCTCATTATTTGCGGAGAAGTAGCAGGTCAGTTGATTAAGACCCCCGCCCCGCCCCGTCCCGCAGGTCAGAAAGATGTTCTAAAATTGACCGCTGATCCGATTCCCACCGTACGTGTCGCTTTTATCGGTTTGGGGATGCGTGGTCCGGGTGCAGTGAACCGCATGGCACAGATTGACGGTGTTGAAATTGTAGCGCTCTGCGATCTTCGTCAGGAACGCGTGGAGGCTGCAAACAAAAACCTGACAGAACGTTTCGGAAAACCTAAAGCGAAAGAATTCTACGGAGATCCGGAGACCTGGCGCCAGGTGACGGCATTGCCCGATGTGGACCTGATTTACATCGCTACAGACTGGAAAAATCATGCGCGTATAGGTGTTCAGGCGATGAAAGATGGTAAACATGTAGCCATCGAAGTGCCTTCTGCGATGACGATGAAAGAGATATGGGATCTGATCAACACTTCCGAACAAACCCGCAAGCATTGCATGCAATTGGAAAATTGTGTATATGACTTTTTCGAACTAACTTGTCTGAATATGACTCAACAAGGAATATTTGGAGAAATTCAGCATGGAGAAGGTGCTTATATTCATGGTTTGCAACAGTTCTGGAAATCTTATTGGAACAATTGGCGTATGGATTTTAACCGTGAACACCGGGGTGATGTTTATCCGACTCATGGTCTCGGCCCGGTTTGCCTGGCGATGAACATCCACCGGGGAGACAAGCTGAACTATTTGGTTTCCATGGATACAAAAGCGACAGGTAACCCTGCTTACATCAAAGAAACAACAGGTGAAGACGTGACTGATTTCCGTAATGGCGATCACACGATGACAATGATCCGTACGGAAAAAGAAAAGACAATCATGATTCAACACGATGTGACCTCGCCGCGTCCTTACAGCCGTATGTTTCAATTGTCCGGAACCAAAGGATTTGCAAACAAATATCCGGTACAAGGTTTTGCTCTGGGAGCCGATGCTGTGGATTCGGAAGGTATACCTAATCATGAAGATTTGAACGCTCACCGTTTCGTATCGGATGAAACACGTAAAGCTCTGATGGAAAAATACAAACATCCGATCGCAAAAGATATTGAAGAAAAAGCAAAAACAGTAGGTGGACATGGTGGAATGGACTATATCATGGATTATCGTTTGATTTATTGTCTACAGAAAGGTTTGCCTCTGGATATGGATGTCTATGACCTTGCAGAATGGTGCTGCCTGATTCCATTGACTGAAATATCACTGGATAATGGCTCTGCCCCGGTAGAAATACCCGATTTCACTCGTGGAGCGTGGAATAAGTTAGAGAAGGTTGAATTTGCAAAATAAATCCGGAGAACGGTGACTATCAATGATAGCCACCGTTTTACTTTTCACAGGTATTATATTGATATTCATATAAAAAATCAATACTTTTAGGGCTTGATTTCAGAAAAACTAAACTAAATATATACATAAAATGAAACACACTATACTACTCTCCTGTATTACAGGCCTTCTTCTTGTGCTAATACTCCCCTGTTACGGACAGAAACAGTATGAAACGGTAATCACCAATCTTCCAAATGAAAAATGGTGGGGAGGAATGGTCGGACTCGGATCACGTATGCCATTCGAAGGTAATCTGAAATTATTTGACCTCAGTCGTGAAAATATGAATAACCAGAATGTCCCGTTTATGCTGTCTTCTTCCGGACGTTATATATGGAGTGACCAGGCATTCTCTTTCAAGGTAGACAGTAATATAATTACCCTGTATTCCGAATACGAAATCTCAGAACCTGTAAAAGCAGGCAAAACGTTAAAAGAAGCCTACATGACAGCTATGAAAAAACATTTCCCACCATCAGGGATTTTGCCTGATCCGCGGTTTTTCTCCATGCCACAATATAATACATGGATAGAACTGATGTATAATCAAAATCAGGAAGATATTCTGAAATATGCGGACAATATCCTCAAACATGATTTTCCCGTAGGTGTTTTCATGGTTGACGATAACTGGCAGAAATATTACGGCAATTTCAAATTTAAACCGGACCGTTTCCCTAATCCGAGAAGAATGATTGATAAATTACATGCACAAGGATTCAAAATTATGCTTTGGGTCTGTCCGTTTGTAAGCCCCGATAGTCCGGAATTCAGAGAATTACAAAGCAAAGGTTTTCTTATAAAAAGTAAACAAACGAACCGTCCGGCAATCATTCCCTGGTGGAATGGTTACAGCGCCAGTTATGACATGAGTAATCCGGGAGCGGTGGAACATCTGAAAAAAGAGTTGCGTAAAGTACAATCAGAATATGGTGTGGACGGATTTAAATTCGATGCCGGAGATATCTCTCATTACACAAATCCTGATTTTGAGTTTTACGACAAAAATGCAACCTCCACTGAAATGTGTGAATACTGGGCAAAGCTGGGTCTGAGTTTTCCTTTCAATGAGTACCGCGCCGGTTGGAAAATGGGTGGAGAAGCATTGGTACAACGTCTGGGCGACAAAAATTGCTCGTGGGAAGCACTACGCTTATTAATTCCGGACATATTGTCGGCCGGATTACTCGGTTATGCATACACATGCCCCGATATGATCGGCGGCGGACAATATGCTTCATTTTACGGCGTTGATCAGACAAAACTGGATCAGGAACTGATTGTTCGTTCATGCCAGGTACATGCATTGATGCCGATGATGCAGTTTTCGGTTGCACCATGGCGCATTCTGAATGAAGAGAATCTGGCTATTTGTCGTAAATATGCCAAATTACACGTATCCATGGGAGGATATATCCTAGGACTTGCCGAACACTCAGCCAAAACCGGAGAACCCATCGTTCGCCACATGGAATATGCATTTCCCCATCAGGGTTTTATCAATTGTAAAGACCAATTTATGCTCGGCGAAAAATATATGGTTGCTCCCATGGTTTATCCGGGAAGCAAACGTCAGGTTCGTTTGCCGAAAGGCACCTGGAAAGATGATCTTGGAAAGCGCCATAAAGGTCCGAAAACAATCGAAGTGAATGTACCTTTAGACCGTCTGCCGTATTTTGAAAAAGTTTCCGGCAATAATCTTTAACAATCACAATGTGAGGTCTCACAATTAATATTAACTCTTCGAGAATTGATTAGTTGAGTTTAAACGAAGACAAGCCCTGCTTCTGATAGAATTACGGCAGGAAGAGGCTCAACCAACAAAAATAAGCGGGCTTATTTTGTATTTCCCCCGGCTTACACTACCTTTGCACGCTAATTGTGTAAATACAAATCATATAAAAAATTATGAAGAAGAAAGCGCTTTTAATCATTTGTGATGGCTGGGGAATCGGTAATAAAAAAATAAATGATGTAATTCATAATACTCCTACTCCATACTGGGACTATCTGATAAAGACCTATCCTAACTCACAGCTTCAGGCCTCAGGGGAAAATGTAGGTTTACCTGACGGACAAATGGGCAATTCCGAAGTAGGGCATCTCAACATCGGTGCCGGACGTGTCGTTTATCAGGACCTTGTAAAAATCAATAAAGCATGCCGTGATAATTCTATTCTGGAAAATCCGGAAATCAAACGTGCCTATGAATATGCTAAAAACAATGATAAACAAATACACTTTTTAGGACTGGTTTCCGATGGTGGCGTACATAGCTCTATGGATCATCTGTTCAAACTGACAGAAATATCCAGAACTTACGGCATCACAAAATCCTATGTACATTGTTTCATGGATGGACGCGACACGGACCCTAAAAGTGGAAAAGGCTTTATCGAACAACTTGAAAATCATCTGAAAACGACAGGGGGTAAAATCGCTTCTATTATCGGACGCTATTATGCGATGGATCGTGACAAACGCTGGGAACGTGTAAAAGAAGCGTACGATTTACTGGTAAATGGTATCGGCAGACAATCGGAAGATATGGTTAAAGCGATGGAAGAATCATATGCCGATGATGTAACGGATGAGTTTGTTAAGCCGATCGTACACATGGAAAACGGCAAACCGGTATCTGTTATCGAGGAAGGCGATGTTGTTATATTTTTCAACTTCCGTAATGATCGCGCCAAAGAGCTTACAATTGTGCTGACACAGCAGGATATGCCGGAAGCCGGAATGAAAACAATTCCGGACCTGCAATATTTCACAATGACCCCTTATGACGCGAAATTCGAAGGCCTGCATATATTGTTTGACAAAGATAACGTAGACAACACACTGGGAGAATATCTGGCATCCAAATCGTTGGAACAACTTCACATTGCGGAAACCGAAAAATATGCACATGTTACATTCTTCTTCAACGGAGGCCGCGAAGCGCCATTCGAAGGAGAAGACCGTATACTTGTCCCGTCCCCGAAAGTGGCAACTTACGATCTTAAGCCGGAAATGAGCGCCTATGAAGTAAAAGATAAACTGGTCGAAGCCATCAACACACAGAAATACGATTTTATTGTTTGCAACTATGCAAATGGGGATATGGTAGGACATACCGGCATCTATCAAGCAATTGAGAAAGCGGTGGTCGCGGTTGATGCCTGTCTTAAAGATACGGTAGAGGCGGCAAAAGCCAATGACTATGAAGTCATCATCATTGCAGACCATGGAAATGCGGATCATGCGCTGAATGAAGATGGCTCTCCGAATACGGCTCATTCATTAAACCCTGTTCCGTTCGTATATGTAACAACTAATACATCGGCAAAAGTATCAGACGGAATCCTGGCAGACGTAGCTCCATCCCTGTTACACATTATGGGACTTGAACAGCCGAAAGAAATGACCGGCAAAAATCTGATTGATTAATTATACATAAATACAAAAATACGCGTATCGGCAACTTTGCTAATGCGCGTATTCTCATATTATAACAACCATATCATGATCCAGTTAGAGGATACGATAATCAGCCTTGATCTTATTGAAAAGTTTTTCATTTGTGACCTGAAGCAATGCAAAGGAGAGTGCTGTATCGAGGGAGATGCCGGAGCTCCGCTTGAAAAAGAAGAGTTTGAAATCCTGCGCAAAATACTTCCTGCCATATGGGAGGATCTTTCGCCCGAAGCACAGGCTGTCATAAATAAGCAGGGTGTCGGATATATTGACGCAGAAAATGACATTGTGACATCTATTGTAAACGGAAAAAATTGCGTTTTTACGTATCATGATGCAAACGGCATCTGCAAATGCGCCATAGAGAAAGCATACAATGAAGGCCGTATCAAATTCATGAAACCGATATCATGCCATCTCTATCCCGTACGTGTCGTACGCTACAGAAATTATCAGGCAGTCAACTATCACAGGTGGAAAATCTGCCGTGCGGCAGAAATACTGGGTGAACAGAAAGGTCTGCCCGTATACCAGTTTCTTCGCGAACCACTCATCCGCAAATTCGGCGAAGAGTGGTATAATGCACTGGATACCTGTGCTAAAGAATACAAGAAATAAGGTCATTATATAAAAACAGCAAGGTTGTATCCCCTATAGAAATACAACCCTGCACATAGTTAAAATAAAAGTGTGTATATAACTAATAACAATCACGGCACCATAGGTACATCTATCAAGAGAATACGCGCGTTATCAGTATCTGCTGTTATGTTTATCTTATCAATATCCCAAAGCCCGAATCCATCACGTTGATATAACTTCTGTCCCTCAACTGTAAATTCACCTTCTATCACCATTACCCAGACTCCATGATTTTTTTCTTTGACCGTATATCCGAATGAGTAATCTTTCTCGAAGTTTCCCATACTGAACCATGCGTTCTGATGTATCCATAAATTATCGTCTTCTTTATTCGGAGATACAATCTGAACCAGTTCATTCTTTTTACTGAAATCAAAATCCCGCTGGTCATAACGTGGGGTCAGGTTTTCCTTATTCGGAAATACCCATATCTGGAAAAAGTTTACCGGATCTCTGTCACTATGATTATATTCACTGTGAGTAATACCAGTTCCTGCACTCATTACCTGTATCTCACCGGAACGTAATACCTGTGTATGTCCCATGCTGTCTTTATGTTCCAATGCACCATAAAGCGGAATGGATATAATTTCCATATTTTCATGGGGATGCGTACCAAAACCTTCACCGGGTTGTACAACATCATCATTTATAACCCTCAGCTCACCGAAATGCATTCTTGAGCGGTCAAAATAACTGGCAAAACTAAATGTATGATATGTATCTAACCAACCATGATCAAAATGACCTCTTGTTGATGCCCTATACAATACATTTTTCATAATACGTTTCCTTTCAATAAGTAATTAATAATTTTGATCTGTATAAATGCGGATTCAAGACCCGGCAACCATATTCCATGATCTGATCACCTTCATTTTAATGAAGCCACAATTTAAAATGGAAAAATCCTTCGTTTTTGTTATTAATTCGAAAATTTAAACAACCCTTTTTGAAAAAACACTAAACAATCAAAACAATTTTAATACACAAAATGAATTTCATTACTCCTTTCCTACAATATTTATTATATCTATTACAATATTAAACTAATTACAATCACATCCTATTCATTACAAAATATGTGCCAAAAATTATACTGATACGGAATAACCTCAACAGACAGGCTAAACAACTAATTATTAATGACAAATAAATCCGGTTAATTCGCAATGAATTAACCGGATTTATTTACATTGGACAAAATCTTATTAAATCTGTTCGTAACAAGACCCTCCTGGTTTCAGACCTTTACCGTAATCTTTCAGATATACCTCCAAAACGATACATGCATGAAGTGTATAATGAAGGTAAAAGTTCTGCAGAAATAGCAGGTATATTATTCAATCAATTGCATAAGGAGCACCGGCAAGAGGCACATCAAAGTCTTTCATGTCCACATTTACCAAAGCCATATTTACAGGCAACTTATTCAATGTGGAAGAAGAAATCTGTTCCCATGTATAAACTTTTCCCGTATAAGCCGATTCGCGCGCCATCACCGCCGTCAAGGAGGAAATGGCTGCATTTTCAGCAACATCCAGTACCTGTCCCTGCCGGATATGATTAACCAGGACAATATGTTCCAATGTATACATATCATGAACCTTATATTTGGCTTTGGCTTCTTCTTTGTCATATTGCCAGATAATATCGCCCTGATGATTCCGGATCGAAAAATCACTGCTATACCAGGTGCCTTTTTCGCCGTGGATCACAGCGCCCGCCCCGTTATCACACTGGTCGATCCGGCGTACCATACCGCCTAACGTTACACCTTCTTCATAATCAAAATGCATACTGAAATTATCATATACATTGCCGATGTTTTTACGTATCCGGGAACCGTATGCAATGACTTTTTGAGGTTTCAGATGAGAAAACCAGTTGAATACATCAATCCAATGAATCAACATATTACTGATCTGATCGCCATTCACCCAGTTCCAGTTAAAATGACCGCGGATCATATATTCCATATCCGACCATTCCGGACGACGGACCATGTATTGGTCGCGTCCCGTATGATAATAAACATATCCGGAGATAATCCGGCCGATAAGCCCCTCCTGCACTTTCTGATAAGATGCCACAAACGGACGGTCGAAGCGATATTGTGTGCCGGGCAAAACATTTAATCTCCGGCTGACGGCCTGCCTGGCTCCCATTAAGAATGTACGATAACCCACAGGATCAATCCCTGCCGGTTTTTCTACAAACACGTGCCGCCCCTGCTCTACTGCATATTTCATCTGTTCCGGATGAAAACAGTTGGGAGAGGCTATCAAAATCAGATCAACCGGTAATTCACAGACTTTCTTATACGCGTCGAAGCCTGTAAAGCACATCTCATCCGGAATCACGACATTCTTACCTTCTTTCAGCCGTTGCCGGCCAACATCCAATTTGTCCGGGAATAAATCAGCGAGCGCCACTACAGACAAACCGTCTCCGGCATCCAAAAAATTAAAAGCAGCACCTATTCCTCTTGAGCCACATCCGACCAAAGCCGCCTTTATCGGCTTACCGTCAACGGCTTTATCTGAAAGTTCCGGTATATATAACTCATCTAACGGATGTAACGGCGTTTGCGCTTGTTTTTCCTCACCTGAACAGGAACTCAACAACAAACCGGGACCAAGAGTCCCACTTAAACCGAGAGCCGTCGCCCCGGATAAAAAATCACGTCTGGTAAATAACTGTTTTGATTTCATAAGAGATAATTTTGAGCACAGATTTTTTGTTGCAAATATAAGTCGACCGACACTTCTTTATATAAATAAATTGCGAAAAAAAAACTTCAAAAAGCGTCAATCCAAAAAAATATCCCCCACGCTCGCAACAAATAAAACAAACTTCGTTCATTTTTTGTTTGTATAGGATAAACCCATTTCCCAAACAACATCTATCTATCAAAGCAAACGATCTATTGATATTTTCACCTATATTTGTCCCAATAATTTCGCCTAAAATAATACCTATGATTAAAATTCTGCTGTTAACAGATTTCTCCAGCGAATATAGTAGAAACATATTAAAAGGAGTAGTAAAATATTCGAAAGAACAGGGGTGCTGGGCTTTTCAGCGCATGCCTTTGTATTACCGGATGGTTTACGGAGAAATAGGCGTGCTGGACTGGGCGAAAAAATGGAAAGCAGATGCAATTATTGCATTGCTTAAAGATGTAAATGTTGAGTTACTGAATGACCTTCATATACCGATCATTGTTCAGAACTACCGGGACAGGAATCAGCATGTATCCAATCTTACCGGCAATTATCACGGAACAGGCGTTATGGCTGCCCGTTTTTTTATGAATAAAGGATACAAACAATTTGCCTATTACGGTTTCAAAGGCACGATCTGGTCAAGAGAAAGACTGGATG
>JAITVS010000342.1 GCA_031285685.1 Tannerella sp. | reverse complement strand
TAACACTGCTCCGTGGCGCCGAATGGGCGGCAACGGGGAAAGTGTCTCAGAAAGTTCCGGCTGATTTTCCGACGGAAAGCCAAATCTCGTTACGCGAAAATTACAAAGAATGATTTTTTAGGTAGGAGCCTGCAAGCGGGCTTTTACCTGAAAAACTTTTTGCAGAAGAAAATCGTTGTATCTTTGAACGGGTATAACGAGGTAGTTTGTAAGTAGACTGCCCACAAAAAGGGTGTTATGGATATTAGCAGGGTAGTGGAAAGAAAAGTATAGGATGTTATTATATTAGGCGCCGGGGCTGCCGGGCTGAGGGCTGCAATCCGTGCGGCTGAAAGGGGGCGTAGGGTGTTGGTTATTGATCACGCGAAAAGAGCCGGACCGAAAATACTTGTCTCGGGCGGCGGCAAATGCAATATCACAAACCGGCAAATATCCGTATCAGACTATTTTGGCGCGGATAAGTCTTTTTGTAAATATGCGCTTAAGCGCTATACAACAAATGCGATCCTCAGTATATTGAACGAGGCAGACATACAAATAGAGGAACGGGATCACGGACGTATTTTTTGTAAAGAAAATGCGAGTGGGATTGTCTCTTATCTTGTTTGTACGGCGGAAAATCTGGGTGTTCGTTTTGTCTTGAATACGGAAATAGAGGATGTATCCTACACAGAATCCTTTTGTGTGAAATGCGGAGACCGGCTATATGAATCATCCGCACTTTTAGTTGCTACCGGAGGGCTTGCCTGGCCACAGATCGGAGCGACCAATTTGGGTTATGTAATAGCCAAAAAATTCGGACATAAAATAACTCCCCTGAAACCTGTCCTTACCGGTTTTGTTCTTCCGTCAGACTCTTCTCTTTTGAATTTGCAGGGAATCAGCCTTGATGTGCAACTCCGGATAAAAGAAAAAGGTTCTGTCGTAGAGGAACCGTTGTTATTTACACACAAAGGCCTTAGCGGCCCGTCCGTCTTTCAGGTTTCCTGTTTTTGGGAGAAGGGAGATACGGTTCTGATCAATTTCCTGCCTTCGGAAGATATCATGTCTTTAATGCATGATCCGGCTAACGGAAAATTGTTTGTTAGAAATTTATTGACACAACTTTTACCGGAGAGGCTTGTGAAGGCGATACTTCCGGATGATTTATCCGGCCGGAAAGTGGCCGAACTTGGTAAAAAAGATCGCAAAGCCATCGCGGAATGTGTACATTCATTTCCGGTTGTTCCTGATTCCGTTGAAGGTTTCTCAAAAGCGGAAGCTACGCTGGGTGGCGTTTTCACGGACGAAATCAATCCTAAAAGTATGGAAAGCCTGTTGCAAAAAGGGCTTTTCTTTAGCGGGGAGGTCATCGATATAACCGGTAGATTAGGCGGATATAATATCCATTGGGCATTCGCATCGGGAACTGTTGCCGGACAAAATCTATAAAATGAAACAGGCGGGACAAATCTTATTCGTGTGTATAAGTTTATGTAATAGGAATGGATCTTTATTAAGCTCAATTTTGATAAATCTGTGGGAGGTTCTGCTGGATTTCTTCCCGGGGGTATCTGGTGGTATCGTAAGAGTTTTAGTTCGTCGTCGAACGTTTGCGGTAAATGAATTAAAAACTTATTTTGGAAAAGCGTTGATTGTCATACAGTCAACCCGGAAAGCCGGACGAATGCGTGTAAATGTAAAGATGGAAGGTGTGGATGAACCGTATTTCTTAGAGCTAAGTGGTAAATAAAGTTTCTGAATAAGTATAATATATAATAATACTGGCGAGTCTCAATGAATGTCTCTGAATTTACCGGTTCAACTCTTTTATATATTCGGAAGGCGTCAGGCCGAATTCCTCTTTGAAACATTGTCTGAAATATACGGGACTATTGATACCTACTTTGTATGCTATCTCGGAGATATTGTATTTTCCCTGGAGAAGGAGTTGTTCGGCTTTGTTCATTTTTATTTTCCGGATGAATTCATTTGCCGAGATCCCAGTGAGCGCTTTCATCTTTCTGTAGAGCGTGGAACTGCTCATGAAGAGTTTTTCCGATAAATAAGCGATATCGATTTTATCAATTTCCATATTTTCTTCAATGATCCGTGTTATATTTTGGATAAACTCGTCGTCTATCTGATTGATGGACTCCTTGAGGAGATGGCTTTTGTCTTTTGTATGGATATTATTTCTCAATCGATCGGCGATTTTTTTTCTGTTTTCAAGCAGATTGTTTATCCGGCTATGTAAAAGCGTAGCACTGAAAGGTTTGGTCAGGTACGAATCGGCGCCCGATGTATATCCTTCTTCTTTGTCACTGATGGAATCTTTGGCTGTTAACAGGATGACAGGAATATGACTTGTTCGTACATCTTCTTTTATTCTCTTGCAAAGTTCAATACCGTTCATTCCGGGCATCATGATATCGCTGACAATAATGTCCGGAATGTATGAAAAAGCTTTGCTGCAACCTTCTTCTCCTTCGTTTGCCGTTATAACTTCAAATAAACCGGAAAAGGATTCCGAAATATAATTCTGTATATCGGAATTGTCTTCCACGACCAGTAGTATAGGCCTTCCTGCGGCTTCGCTGATTTCGGGAAGATCTTCGGTTGCTGTTTTTTCCTGATTGTTATCCGGAACGTCATGTAGTGCGTTAGGGTAAGTATTGTGTGTCAGGAGTGAAAAGTAAAAACAACTACCTTCATCCGGCTTACTGTCGACTCTGATATCTCCTTCATGCAATGTTATCAGATTCTTTACGAGCGCCAGACCGATGCCGGTTCCGGAAACGTATTTATTTCTTTTTGCCTGATAATACCGGTCAAATATTTTTGATTGTTCATCTGCCGGAATTCCGGATCCCGTATCTTCTACTTTGATCTCCGTGTATGCAAGACTGTCTTTTTCGTATGTATATAATTCGAGTTTTATGCTGCCTTTGTCCGTATATTTTATTGCGTTTGAAATCAGGTTGTCCAATATGATCGTTACGATTTCTTTATCAAAATACAGAACCATGTCATCTTGTTCCGTGGTAATGGAAAATTCGATATCCGGCTTTACGATCAATTCTTTATAATTCAAACCGATTTCTTTCACCAAGGTGGCGATATTACCTTTACTTACGACCAGTTTTTTGTTTTGTGTTTCGGTTTTCCGGAATTCGAGTATCTGGTTGATAAGATTCAGTAACCGTATGGCGCTTTGTCTTACGACGCCGATTTTGCGGGATTGTTTCGGCTGCAATTGCGTATCTTTCTGAAGATCTTCCAGTGGGCCGAGTATGAGGGTGAGAGGTGTTCTTAATTCATGAGCGATATTTGTATAAAACCTCAGACGTTCATTGTTCAGCTCCTGTTCCTGTTCATAATTTTTCTTTTCCATTTCATAGAAACTTTGCAGTTTGACTCTTTTTCGATATAAATATGACAAATAAAGAACAATGGAAATGATAAAAATAAGATAGAATACTTTTGCATACCACGATAGCCAGACCGGAGGCATTATCTGAATAAAAAGAGAACTATTGTTTTCAGCCCATTCCAGATTCCGGATACGGCTCCTTACCTGAAATTCATATCGTCCGGGAGGGATATTGCGAAAAACAACATTATTATTATGCACTGCATACCATGAATCATCCAATCCTTTTAACCGATACGAATAGTCCACCTGATGCGCTAAGGAATAATCCTGGATGTTAAATGTGATGGTAAACGTGTTTTGTTTGTAATTAAGCTTTATTTTGTTGTCTTTACCGAAATAATTAATATCGTGACTATTTTCGAGTGCAGTCTGTTTTTCATAAATATTCATTTCGGTTATGATAACAGGAGGCGTTTCCTTGCTGTTCAGAACAGAAACCGGGTCAAAGTAGCGTACACCGTTTATAGAGCCGAAATAAATTGTTCCATTGTAGCTTGTCACAGATGCATTGGTGAAACTGCCCATGGGGGTTTTGTCGAAGTAATTGTAGTTCCGGAATTGATCAGAATCTTTCAGGTAACAACTTATACCTGCATTGGTGCTGAACCAGATGTTTCCGTCAGCATCTTCGGCAATAGCCCGGATAAAGGTGTTATGTAAGCCGTCGTTTCGTTGAAATATTTTGTATTTCGACGGATCGGAGTTGGGAAAACAAACAAGCCCTTCGCCGCTAGCCATCCACATGTTATGATAGGAATCTTTAAAGGTATGATTAATCATATTGGAGCAGAATTCATTCTGCTCGTTCAGCCTTATTATTTCCTTCATTTCGGACGTGTAGACAGCTATACCCTGGCCGAATGTGCCTACCCATATACAGCCGTTATTATCCTGATTAATGCTGCGGACAAGGTTTTCCGGCAAAAGATGATCCTGACTGCTGTAATGCCGGATTGTCTCATGGCTATCCGCGTCAATGATATAAATGCCAGTGTTTGTTCCGACCCAGATGAATCCGTGTTTATCTTCGAAAAAACAACGGACATCCTGATTTCTCGCGTTATTGATTTGGATGCTGTTGAAAGTGTTTGTTTTGTGATTATAAAGGTCAATTCCGCTGAAAAATGTACCTATCCAGATATTATTTTTTGAATCTTTAAACATTGTAGTAATGGAATTATGCGATAGGTTTCCGTTTTCCTTATTGTATATGGCAGTTCTTTTACCCTTATCTAATACATTAATACCTCCGCCGTCCGTCCCGACCCACAATCGTTCGTTCACATCAAAGCATAGGCTTAACACAGCTTTGTTATTTAAGCTATTGATATCATCCGAAGCGGGAGAATAATCATAAGTATTGAAGAATGGCTTCGTATGGCCTATAAAATTGATTCCTCCTCCATAAGTTCCGATCCAGATATTATTGAACGAATCTTGAAAAACACTTCTGACGGTAGTGTATGAAAGGTTGTATTTGGTATATCCGGCGACAATATGTTGCAAATTAATTTTATCGGTCGATTTGAAAAAATGCTGTTTCAGATCAATAATAAATATGCCGTTGAACTCCGTTGTAATCCACAGCTTATTGTCGTCCATCTGACGTATGTCGAATACGGTAGACGACGAAAGATCGTCGTTGCCCCTAAGCGTAGTGAACTTGTTTGTTTCGGAATCAAAAAGAGACACCCCTTTGTCTGTTCCGACCCACATATTGTTGTTTTTGTCTTTATAGATACAACGTACATCATTACCCGGTATGCTGTTCGGGTCGTCCGGGTCATGTTTAAATCGTTTTATCTGTTTGTCCTTTACGGATAAAATACTCATGCCTTGCTGTACATGTCCGATGTATAAATTGCCGTTATGGTCGTCAAGGATATTCCATATATTATCAGACAATAATTCCGGAAAGTGGGACGTGTTGTAATGGGTGAATGTCTCTTTTTCCTTGTCAAAGAGTTCGAAGCCGAGATAATAGGTGCTTATCCAGAGGTTTCCATCGGCAGAAGGTTTAATGGATGTGACATCATTTGTAATGATGCTATATGGATTATTATCATCATGCAGGTATACTTTCAGCGTATTTTTTTCATAATCATAGGCATTTAATCCCGCCCGCTGTGTGGCTATCCATATCACCGGCTTGTCGGGGTCTGCATAGATGTAATTCAGCTCGTTTGCACTGATGCTGTTTGTGTGTTTATAATAGTTGATAAAGCGTGTTCCATCAAATTTATTTAATCCTTCTTCGGTGGCAAACCATAAAAAGCCGTCTTTATCCTGCGTGATGCTTACGACATAGTTATTGGATAGCCCTTGTTCTATGCCTAATCGGGAAATAGAATAAGGCTGCGAATAGGATGTGATCGATATAAAGAGAATCAGTATTACCAGAAGCGATTTCATGATGCTATAAAAAAGAATATGGCATCAAATATAATAATAAATTACCCAGGATACAGGTCTTATTTAATGTTTGAATGATTTAACATCCGTGAATGAATGATTTTTCATCAGGCATATTTTTACGTTGTTATAATTTTGCCCTATTGATTAAAATATTAAAATAGTTATTTACAAATTAAAATTTAATATTCATGAGAAAGAAAGAATTATCAGTTATGATGTTATTCGTGTTCATTCTATTCTGTGTAGCAGGATGTAGTGATGATAATGGATATACAGACGTAGACGGACAGGCTCCGACTATTACATTGACATCCGGGCATATAAAGACAGAACCCGGGAGAGAGTTTCTGATAGGTGGCAAAGTGGAAGATAAAGATGGGATTAAATCCATCCGTTTGTTGAATTCCGAACTGGAACTGGATAAAACGATAGATTTGCTTACCTTATATGATGAACTGCTTTTTTCCTATGATTTGAGTTATAAATTCAAAGTCCCGAAAGGTTTCACCAGTGACAACTTAAATGTTAAAATAACAATTAGTGATGTCGGAGGGCGCGTGGTGGAAGAGAATCTACTGATAACAATGGACGGCGATTTTACCGCTCCCGTATTTACTGCGTCTCCCGATGTGGCAATCACAGTATTGATAAAGGAAGAAACGAAGTTGAATTTACGTTTCACGGTTGAAGACGACAGGGAGTTGGATTATGTGGACTTATCAATACCGGAAATACCGTATACCCATAGGGTAACAGCTCAGGGAAAAGTGGTGGATTATAGTGAAGCAATCTCGTTGCCTTCTGATGCGGCTACCTATCATCTAACCATTAAAGCAGTGGATAAATCCGGTTTATCAACTGAGCGGGCCAGTGTCATTACCGTATCGGAAATGCCTGATTTTGGGAAAATGTATCTGGTGGATGTAAAGGACGCATCCCCCTTAAACAGCGATATCTTTGGTATACCCATGTTAATAGAGCGGACGGAGCCCTATACATATAAGGCGCGTTATTATTCGGAAGTTGCAAATACGGAAATCCGTTTTGTGCCGCAGAAAACAGATTTTACTCCGATCTGTTTTGGCATTGATCCGGATGATCCGACGATCCTGACCGACGAATCGGAAAGATCACAACCGATTATACTACCGGCAGGAAAGACGTATTATGAAATTATTTTTAGTTCTACTTTAACACATTTCATTTTCTTGTTTATCAAACGCATAATTGATATCTTTTTGCCTTCGACAATGTCGTTCAAACATTTGGTCAATCATATCATCATCAGACATTTGT
>JAITVS010000275.1 GCA_031285685.1 Tannerella sp. | reverse complement strand
ATGGACTACCTGATAAATCCGATCTTCATTTTCATGAAACCGGTCAATTTCACTTTCTCTTTTCACATAAAATATTAAAATAAGTGCAAATGAAAACGTTATTGATATACTTAAAATATTCATTATCAAGAAAAACATATTTGAGAATAGGTTTCTCATTATTAATTTAAATTCAAGCATGATATATTAAGTTTGTATCATATTTATAACGGACTTAAAGTCATTATATTTTTACATTTCATCATTATATTTGAGTATTTCACACAACCAGCCGGCTATTTCATAAAATACGGGGATTTGTATGATACCGGAACATTTGAAATGTTATATCTTTGTGAAGCAAAAAAGCAAAAAGCATGTCAAAGCATCTGGTATTAATAAACAGCAATGAGGTAGTCCGGGTTTCCCCGGAACGGATTGTCTACATTTTGTCGGATGGAAATTATTCCACGATGACACTTGTAGACAAAGAAGAGCATCTATTCTCTTTCAATCTGGCCTCGTTCGAAAAAATAATCGAACAGCAGTTAGGTACTGATGCCCAGACATTCATCCGCTTGGGAAAAAGCCTGATAATAAACGGCAAATACATCTATTATGTCAATGTATCGAAACAACAAATTGTACTTTCCGATAGTAATTTTCCGAATAAATTTACCCTTTCCGCATCCAAAGAAGCGCTGAAAGCATTGAAAACCGTACTGGAAGAAAGTATTAAAAGCAGGAGGATAGGAATATGATGACGAAAAATAAACAAGAAAATGAAGTCTACATCCTTGGCTCGGAATCAGGAAAAACCGGTAAAAAGGAACCTAAAAGGAACCTAATTATTTTGATTTGCATCTTGGCGATTATCCTGACGGTTGTCCTCATTTTCTTTCTTAACAGGAAAGAACAAGCCCCCGAATATTATTTTGAACCGGAACAAACGGTACAATCGGAACAGCAAAGTGTTTCTGTCGCCATAACAGACAGCGTTCGAAATTCGACGGAACAAATTTCATATATGGAAGTATCCGAAGAAACAGCTAACGATTTGCCTCTTTTCGTTTACACACCCCACAACGCGACTATGTCGTTAATGGTAGGAATGCCCGATAAGTTAGATTCAAATATCGTTTTTGCCGCGATGGCCGCTGATATCCGCAAAGATAATATGCAGATTGTAGGCGATTTTGTCCTTTCAGGAAAGCAGCTGGCACATGGAATCGCCAAAAAAGGGTACGCGGCAATCACCGGCCATAAAATAACCATTGGGGTTGGAGAAACGACACCGCTATTACAACAAGCGATAAACGATAATGGTTATTTTTTCAGGCAATATCCCCTTGTTTTCAACGGGGAGCCGGTAGAAAACAAACTCAAAAACAAATCCGTCCGCCGGGCGCTAGCCGTCAGAAACGAACATGTCATCATGGTCGAAAGTAAGAACAGGGAATCATTCCGCGACTTCTCACAGGCGCTGATAGATATCGGAGTTTCCGATGCTATTTACTTAGTCGGGGGAGATGCATACGGATGGTATCGCAACAGCGAACATGTCCGACAGGAATTCGGAAAGGAACTTCCGGATATTCCGGAAAATATATCCTATATCATTTGGAAATAAAATAATCCGATAAAACATTTTTATGCCGTAATAACCGGGGCAAACGCTTCTGTCGGGCCCTTTTCATGCGCCTGCGGAATAAGTATATGCGCCAAAAAGAATATAAACGATAAAACACTTGCCCTATGAAAAGTTTAAGTTGCCTCATCCTGCTGATTTCCGGAATTGTAATCTGCACGTCGTGTACCAAAAAAGCAATCATCAAAACAAATGCGGATGACTCAATCATATCTGTGATTTCGACAACAGACTCTCTACCGAAAGACACGATAGAGAACAAAATATCTTTAGCGCCCCGAAAATGTGTTTACCTGACAATCGATGATGCACCCCTTAATGGTAGCCGGTACATTGACAGCATTGTGTTAAGCGCTAAAGTCAAAACAAACATTTTCATGGTAGGGAATCCCATACATGGAAGCGGCCGGTTCAAAAAATACCACGAAATGTTGAAAGAAAACCGGTATATAGAGCTCTATAATCATAGTTATTCGCACGCAAACCACAAATATGCCAAATATTACCAAAATCCGGAACAAGTGGCTTCCGACTTCGAAAAAAACAGGACGGATTTTAATCTGCGCCATTATATCGCACGCCTTCCGGGACGCAATTTGTGGCAGTTGGGCGACCGGAAAAGGAATTATAAGCAGACCGGATCCGAAGCTGCCGCGCTGCTTGCCGAAAAAGGCTACAAGATATTCGGTTGGGATGTCGAATGGAAATATGATCCGAAGGACAATTCACCCTTACAAACGATTGACGAATTAGTGGATGAAATCGAAAACTCTTACCATAACGGAACATTCACAGCAAATCATGTTGTTGTATTGATGCACGACCAGATGTTCGGCAAAATAACCGGAGAGAACGATCTGGCGGGATTAATCAAAAAACTCCGGGAGCGTGAATTCACCTTTGAATATCTTAGTGATTACCCTGATTTATCAGAGGACTAACGAATCCCCCCGTTTTTCATTACCCGCCTCGTACGGATTTGTCTGTATAGTAAACAGATTTTAGATTTCCCGAACCAACACATGATTTCCCGAACCAACGGTCACGGGCTCACCTTCCGGGAAAACGACCTCCGCGGAAACTCTCTCCGGTACATTTATGCGTATGATCATTTTTCCGTTGTTCAGCGATACGGATACTTTGATTTCGCCATACACGGATGCGATTGTTGTAGACGCTTCCTTCAGGAAACCCAATTGCGGAGCTACACGAATGGTTCGGAAGCCGGGTGAAGTCGGTTCCACCCCGCATACCTTTTGGCTTAAAAGCGTTAGCGGCCCGCCGCTCCACGCATGGTTAATCGTTCCACCGCCAAAACCTTCGGCGCCAATCCCCCATCCTTCGAAAAGAGTAGTATATTCCTCGTACGACAACATACGTCTATAACGCTGTTTCATGCGCTCGAGCGCAAAATCCGGCTCATTCATTATAAAAAGTGCCTCCAATACATATTTTTCCATGTACGGACTGGCATGATATTCTTTTTTCAGGATTTCTGTCAGCACCGGATATTTATCTTCGGAAGCCAAACCGGAAACAACCGCCATTGCCTGCGCCCGGTCATCCGTTTCACCTTTATATCCCGGAGAACGGTAAGCGGTATCCGTCCAGAATTTCAGGTCAAAACTCTTCTCGATTCCAGACATCATCTGTTGTATTTCTTCTGCGTCCTGTGTTTTTCCCAGAATCAATGCAAATTCACGTTCCGCTTTTAGTGCCAAATAATACCAACAATTCGTCAAAACGCCCATGTCCACATTCTCACCCCAGTCTCCCCACGTCCAATCACCCTGACGTTCTACGGCAAGGCCGTTGTAATCGACTTTCCAGACCTTGTGGAGATAGCGGTGCAGGCGGTCATAGATAACGGGAATAAAACTGCTGTCCGCACTGTAATAATACTGCGTATAAAAACCATACCATCCTACCGACGCGAGCATTTGCAGCGGTAATTCTTTCCCCCAGTTTCCTGCCGGGACAGGTGAATAAAGAACTCCGTTCGTACGCTGCCAATTCATCAATTCATATATTCCTTTCAGCGCCAGTTTATATGAAGACGGCGTAAGCGCGTAAAAAGTTTCGCCCAATTCATTCACCTCATCTCCCCACCATTGAGCGCGTTCACGATCGGGACAATCCATATACGTATCGCGCATCGTAACGTACAATGTACGGGCAGAGCGCATCCATAGCTCATTATAAAATGGCTCATCGCAACGGAAAGCTTCCACAAACTCCGTATCATAACCCGTTTCGCGATATTTCACTTCTAAAACTTCCGCTCCTTCGGGCAGAATATACCATACTTCATGTCCGTTCATCCAACCCAGACTTTCATATTCCTGCTCACCGTCGCGGGTGATGTATTCCGCGCGCACATTTAATTGGCTTCCTCCCCAATAATTATCGGTCTGCATTTTTATCATCTCTCCGGCGGGCGATTTTACTTTCAGAAACGGCGTCACATGGCAATTATAGGGCAAACGGCAAAATAGCGTATCACCCTTTGCGGATTTACGTATATGGGTATAATCCGCCAACCCGTAATCTTTCCACAAAGGAATGGGACGCTTCACTAACTGTCCGAGTTGCGTATCCCGAATATCATCGATCTGCGATATGTGATGCAGATTTCCGGAAAAAGACTTTTTATTCCAACCGGACAGTTCCTTTCGTGCGTCAAAGCGGATATTGCTTTCCGAAAGACGATAATTCGGGTGCGGAGCGTCCGTATCCTGATAAGCATCATAAATCATACCGCGCCATGAACTATCAGAAATAATGTCGACATCCGCCGCTATCGCCTCAAACAAAAGTCCCGCTGTCCCGCTGTTCATATGGCTGAACCCATTCTTTCCGAAATGCCAGACAAGCACCGCAATCGTATTGTCGCCGGCTGTCAGATAAGGAGCAATCTCCACTTCATCATAGTATGTGGCATTCCGCGCAGGACCGCGCTTCAATCCGCCTTCGAAAACAACCAATCGGTCGTTAATCCAAAGCCAATATTTGGAATCGACTGCGATACGTGCAATTAAAGACGTCGGAATATCGGTCAGCGCCACCTCTTTTCGATAAATCAACCACATATTGGGAGTACTTTGGGAATGTTCAAAACTAATCCATTTCCCTGTCCAACGCTCTTTTTCACTTTGCTCTTCCACGCTTTGAACAGTTGATAAACAGCACAAAACCAGTCCTGTAATAAATAGTAATTTTTTCATGGGCGTTGTTATTGTGTTTCCGCGAGTAAAGATAATCCTATAATCCATCTTTCACAAAATTTCACGCCTTTATTTTCAACACATTACCATGTTCAATGTGTCATCATTTGCCTAAAAACAATTTGTTCGTCTAAAAAATTAGTCAAAAAAAAAGACAATACGCTTGTTGACTAAAAATTTAGTCTTATATTTGCTGTCATAAAAATCAAAAACTGTTCATACTATGAAACACAAAGCCTTACTTACATGTATCTTCATATCATTGATAACTTCATGCACAAATCGGGAAAGCAGCATGATGCATTCAAATACCATCGACATTGAAGCCGGCCTGCAAAACACGACAAAATTCAACATTTCGGATTTTGGAAAATCAATCCGTTATATCCCTCTTGAAACAACAGATGAGTCCCTGATCGGTAATAAGCCCGTTTTCAAAGTATTAAAAAATCACATCGTCGTTGAAGTGAACAATCGTTGTCTTTTGTTTGATAAAAAGGACGGACGCTTCATTTCCGCAATCGGACATATCGGTCAGGATCCGGAAGCATACAGTAGTGTTTCCTGCTGGACAGATGAAAAAGAGGAGTTTTTATATTTCATCCGGCAACCCAATCAATTAATCAAATACGATATGAAAGGAACTTTCTGCGGCAAAACGGAATTCCCGTCTTCACCCGGATTGGCAAGTTATTACCTCCTGACAGATTTGGAAATTATCGGACATTACACCGGAATAAATAATTCCGGAAACCTGGTTTTGGGCTTTTTCGATAAAGAAGGGGTGTTGCTTGATACAGTACCGTTATTAACTTCAGAGATAGAAAACTCATTCGACAACATCGAGAGTATCAGCGTTACTAAGGGAGATTTTACTTACGGAAACTGGGGAAAAACGGGTGTCATCATTATTGACTATAAAAATGATAAAAAGCAAATTATCACCGCTAACGCCGCTACATTGTGGAAAAACAAGAAAGAGATACGCTTCAAGGAAAGTTTTGTCGATACGATTTATACTATTGTCAATCATAAACTGATCCCTTCTATTACCTTCCATACTGGAAAATGGCATTGGCCGGAACAGGAAAGGACAAGTAAAAACAAAACAAACGAACGGATTTTCATCGCGGACGTGTCGGAAAACAATACATTCATTTTCTTCCAATGCATCAAAGGATTCTATTCCGATGAGCCTGTTTTATACAACGGATTATACAACAAAAAAACAGGAGAAACCAAACTCGCCAAAAACAGCGACGTGATAAAGGATAACCTGACAGGTTTTATGCCTTTCAATCCTCAGAACATGAGTACTTCGGGAGAATTCGCATCCCTTATCGAAGCCGGAAATATTATGGAATGGCTCGAAGAACATTCGGAAGCAAAAGAAAACAAAAAGCTTGCATTCCTGAAAGAATTCAACGAAGACATGAATCCGGTAATTGTTTTGGTAGAAGAAGCAGATTAATCGCTCCTTCAATAAGCTTTCACAAATTCAGCAATTCCATTTGAAACCCTGAATTCCCAGTATCTATGATATATACATCCGGCAGGACAGTCTCCATAGCCAATGCTAAATGTTATGACGGCGGAGTCAGAACCTCGTTCTAATGTAATATTATTTCCGTCACCGATACATCCCCTGCTGAATTCAGCAATCAAAACGGAACTTAATTTATTGAACTCTTTTTCGATTGGTACCATATTATATTCGTTTTTCGTGAATATGGTTAACCAGGGAAAATCCGGATAGCTGTATGAGACCTGAACCGAGTCAAACTTGTACGTATTCAAAATATTATCCAAAGAAGTTCCTCTTGTCGGAAATATATTATTTGATAAATTCTGAATTTCCGGTAATCCGGTGTTGACTTTCAGACTTATCGAATTGAAACTGTAACAATAATAACCGTGTATCTCATAAACATCAAAAACCGTGTCGCGTTCATGTGTATCCATATTATAAACCGCCTGGATTATTCTAAGGATATCAGTTACCTCATCTTCGTCAAGAACCGGATTATCATAATCAGTATGAGAACTATTCTGAACGATTTCATGAAAATACAACTGCTTTGCATCACGTGTATAATGTTCTATAATATAAGGGTCTAATGTTATTTTATCTAACCCGTAATCATTTCCTTTTTCATTATCAGCCCTTTCAGGTTCATTGGACTTTGTCAAATGCCCTTCGCCATCACAACCGAACATGAAGAAAATTAAACTTATAAAAACAATCCATTTATTCATAATCATATACTTTTTAATTTTTAGATCAACAACCTCATTTAATAAATAACAAAAAGTGAAAACGTGACATAAAAAAGCAAAGATAAACAATTTGTTGAAAAAAGAGGATCGGAGATAATACAATTTATATCTTTGTTGCCGTTTTATAATCCTTTTTATTTATGATATATCAACTGGCCGTTTTATTCGGTTGTCTTGCCGTCGGCGAAGTTATCGTTTATTTCACGGGAATAAAAATTCCGTCAAGTATCATTGGGATGCTTTTCCTGACATTATCTCTTCATTTAGGATGGATCAAACCGGAAAGGATCCATAAGATGTGTGACTTCCTTATTGATAACATGGGGTTTTTCTTCGTACCTCCCGGCGTTGCCCTGATGCTCTATTTCGATATTATCAAAGCGCAGATTATACCGATCACCCTTGCGACCATTATCAGCACAATCCTGGTTCTCATCGTCACCGGATGGGTACATCAGTTAACGGAAAAAATCAAATCAAATGGGAATTCTGGAAAATAAGATTGTACTGATAGCGCTAACATTCATTGTTTTTTTCCTGGCAAAAAAGCTACAGAAAAAAACAGGCTTAACCATACTTAATCCGATACTCGTAACAATTGTTGTTCTGATCATTTTTATCCAAATCACCGGAATTGATTTTGAAGCATACCGGCAAGGCGGGGAATACATCGAATTTTGGTTGAAACCCGCAATTGTAGCTCTCGGAATGCCGTTATATCTACTTCTCAAATCTATTAAAAAACAGATGACAGCCATCATCTTATCACAATTGGCAGGTTGTATTACAGGGATTGTCTCGGTCGTTCTTATCGCGTGGTTGTTTGGAGCGACTCAAGAGGTCATTATTTCGTTAGCCTCAAAATCGGTAACAACGCCTATTGCTATTGAAATCACGGAAACTGTCGGCGGTATCCCTTCGTTGACAGCAGCGGTGGTTGTTTGTACCGGTCTGTTCGGCGCAGTAGCCGGATTTAAAATATTGCAAATACTACGTATAAAAACACCTTCCGCGCAAGGCTTATCTATCGGCACGGCCTCTCACGCTGTAGGAACAAGCTCCGCGATGGAACGCAGTCAGGAACATGGCGCTTACGCCAGTTTGGGATTAATCATCAACGGATTGTTTACTTCGCTGCTTACCCCTTCCATTCTTCGCTTGTTAGGATTTATTTAACAACCGGCCGGTAAAACAACGACTACTCTTTCAACGGAATAAAATAGCGAAATTCATGATCCGGTATGAGTCCCGGATGAAAAATGGCGATCAATTCCGCCAACAAATAATCAGGACGTATGGGAACTTCTTCATAATACAAAGAATGATTTGTATTACACCCGTAGATACGGCGGTTGCGGAACGCGTCAAACCGGCTATAGGATGAATAATCTGCTTTCAAAGTATTATAAGTCATATCTTCTTCCCAATTGTAATGTATCAGCCAGATATCCGCATGAATGGCTTTATCCAGGACTGTTTCAAAACTCATCGGAGTTCCGCCGGTGCCCGGCATGTAACTAAACAGATAATCGGCCCCTGCATCTTTATAGACACGCGCCATGAAACTTTCACCGGAGGGTACATACCAGGGTGATCCAAATTTTTTACCTGTCATCAACTTAGGACGGTATTCCACATTTTGTACAAGCGCCTTTACATGAAGATATTTTGCTTCCGTTTCATGAAACAGAGATTCCGCTCTTAAAGTCCGGCCGGTGAGCAGCCCGATAAACTTTATCCATTCGGCGCGCCCAAGCGGGTCCGTTTCCATATAATCCGCACACTCGATAATCGGAATACCTAATTTTTCAACCGGGCCGTAACTTCCATTGTCAAAAGGCGAAGCAAGTACCACTTCCGTACCGATTTCTATCATCCTTTCCACATTCGGAGATGTCGCTTCCCCCAAATCCGTAATCAGGCCTTTACTGATACGCTCTTTTACGATAGGAGCCTTCATATAACGGGATTCACAGACCCCAACAATATCACCGGTCGCACCAAGTGCATCGAGTATGGCACAATGGACAGAAGTATAGACCACAATATTACGCAATGGTACGCGCACAACTGTTCCTTTAGGCAGATCTTCGGGCAAAGTCTTATCACGCGGAACCAGCAGGTAACGCTGTAACAACTTTCCTTCGTTCCAGGGGTCACGGACTTCCACTTTTGTATATCCATTATGGTCCGTCACCTGATAACCCACCGCATAGCGAACCGAATCTGTTAGGGAAAACACATTGTTCAATGCATCCGGAGAATGAAAACTATCGGTACTGCGATTTACAGACATAGTATTTGTTCCGGCAGACTTTTCTTCTTCCGATGAAGAACTATGTCTTACGTTACAGCCCAACGTAAGACATAGTAGCAATAATAAGCAGAAGCAATTGCGTATCATTGGTTTTTGTTTTATATATTATTTCTTTACATAAACCGCTTTCATTGGGTTCATACCCACCTCAAACGTTTTTACAAAGTTATTCGATTTATCGAACATATAGACATCACCATCGTTTCTGTAATCCGACGTGGTAATAAACAAATGCTCATATGACGCATCATAGTTGATTTGATATGGCCCTGAAATCTTCGTGTCGCCAATAAAATTTTCCGAAACGATTGAACTGTTTGTTGTATTATAGGTATAATACATGATTTCCTCTCCGTCTTCTCCCCATTGTGAATAAATATAATACAGCGTATTCCCGGCCATCGTCATCATCGTTGCATTAGTAACTACCGACACTTCATCTGTATTTACATCGATTTTTTGCAATGTGTTCGGAACAGGGGGATTTCCCATATTATAATTACCTTTTGATATCACATAAACTCCACTGTTATTATCCGATACAACATTATCCGGATTGATAATAACTTCGATCTTTTTTATTTCCGTAAATGATGTAATATCAATCACGGAAATAGTCTTATCATAGCCTACTTCCGTATTATAATCCATGCCTCCGGAATTAGCCACATACAGTTTATTATTTGCCACCGTTATCCGTTCCGGATTACGGCCAACCTGCACTTTCGCTTCCACTTCCAGTGATGCGGTATCTATTCGCGCCACATATCCATTGAAATAAGTGACATATATTTTTCCTCTGTCAGCAACAAGAGCGCGTGGCTGACCATCTGTTTTAATCTGTTTGATTGATTTAGCTTCCAGGTCAGTGACTTCAACTGTAGATTCTCCATACATAGCAATAAAAATTTGACTTCCAGACACAACTATATCCTGCCCCATATCACCCAGACGACGCCCGTTCTGAACTTCAAAAATATCTTTGGTTACAGTTCCGTCTTCTATGTTGTACATCGAAAGGCTTGTGTTGTTGCTGCCCATATCACCACAGTTCAGCACATAAACATATTCTGCAGAAACAACCGGTTCCGGCGTCGGTTCATCATCATCGCTGCAGCTTGTAAATACCGGTAAAATCATTGTCGCACATAAGGCAACCTGTGTAAAAAACTTTTTATTCATAACCTCTTTGATTTATTAATGATTTATAAATTAAATAATACGCTCAACCGCCATGAACGGCCGGGCATCGGATAATACTGTATGACGTCATATTGGGTATCTGCAATATTCAGAATTTCGCCTTGAAGACGCATAGATACATTTTTCAATTTAAATGTTCTGTTCAGCGAGAGGCTTTGCTCCGTGTAAGCATTGATGTTGTTGGCTTTTATGTTTTGAGGCAAGGCGTAACGCTCGCCGACGGCTGTCAGAAGGTAGGAAACATTTACCCATGGTGTTTCAAATGTTGCGGAAGCGCTTCCTGTATGACGCGGCGTATAAGGTATCTGGTCTTTATAATTTTTCGCATCGAAATCTGTGACGTCTATCACATGCTGGTAGGTATAACTACCCGAAAGCAGCATGTTAATTTTCTCCGATAGCGGAATCTCCATCGAAAGGTTTACGTCAGCACCTTTTATCTCTACCTCGCCCATATTCATCATTCTCCAGACATATAAAGTCGGCAATGCGACAATCTTATCTTCCACCTTATTGTAATATCCGTCGGCCGAAATACTCAAATAACGAACAATCTGCCCGATATTTCCGCTCCATGTAAGGCCTGCATTCCATTGTTTTGTCTTTTCGGGTGTAAGGCCGATATTTCCCATCCGCAGATAATACAGGTCAGTAAACGTCGGGATACGGAAAATATCTTTATATGAGGCACGTACACGCAACACATTCTTTTGAAATGGCTGCCACGAAAAGGCAATGGCGGGCGATAAACGTTTGTGGTCGGCGGGACGGTCACCGTTTTCCACCTCATCGGATATGTATGTACCGAGCAAACTTCCTGTTGCGGTAAACGAGTTGCGCTTATATTGCATGGCAAAGGCCGTCAAAGAAGTATTTCGTTTGGGTTGCGCGGCATTGAGAAAATTGTTATTGAGTTGCGTATGGGCATAATCTGCTGTAAACGAAGCCGAAAGACTGCTAAACAGATTATATAAAACACCAGCCGAACCGTAATATTCATGCTGTGTATTGCGGTCTTCCTGAAATCCTGCCGAATATTTATCATTCACATCTTTATACCGGGAATAAGCATATGTATATTTAGCAACCATCTGAATCGCGAATTGTTCGCTTAGTTGATTTTTATACCGGGCCTGAACAAAACTGTTATCATTCCAAAGTCGCTCGGTCGCTGTTTTATTATAAAAATTAGCCGAACCCGGCAATCCTCGTTCCGAATGGAATGTGTACAGCTTCGCTTCAAGACTTCCACCTCTCCGACCAAAATCACCGTACACATTTCCTTCCAGACGAATGGTTTCTATATCACTATTGATGCGCTTTTCGCGTGTTTTAATCGTCCCGTTAGTCAAAGTAAACGGATATTTACTGTCTGCCCGCATATAGTCCACGTAAGCCGATGCGCTCCAACGGTTGTTCAATTGCCGGCTGTAAGACAGAACCGGATTAACCAGACCAAACGAACCGCCTTTCATTTTAACGGACAGCAGAAACGGTTTTCCGCCGACAAAACGAGGCTTTTGCGTTTTAATGTGAAGCGCGCCCGCCGAAGCATAAACACGTGCAGTCTGAAAAATATCATCGCTCTGCCCCGTCGAAAGTGAAACCATATCCACGTTATCAAGCGTAAACCGGCTGATATCAACCTGTCCGCTTTGGGCATCCGCAATCGAAACACCATCATAACTCACTGCCGTATGATGCGCTCCGAGACTGCGGACAGACACCGTTTTAAGTCCTCCTATGCCGCCGTAATCTTTTACGGTAACACCCGAAAAGCGGCGCACTGCTTCGGATAAGTCCTGTATACCGAGACGTTCAATGCTTTTATTATCCAGGATTTGCAACGGAGCCACTTGCTTCGTGACAGATATACGCGATTGCGAAACAACCTCCACATCCGGAAGTTGCAACGATTTCACAGTATCCGCCTGCAAATTTTCCTGCGCGGAAACAACCGTAAATGAAGTGAAACACATACCCAAAAGGCATATGTTCATTTTAGCAAACCGTTTTTTTTGCATAAAAATCCGTTTTCAATATCTATACCCGAGATATTGTAATAAAAAATTCCGGCAGGTTTTCTGACTTGTCCTCCCTTTCACTGGCTGCCTTCCCGACTTCAACGTCAGTGGCTATTGAGAATTGCCGAGGTATAAAGAACTTACAGCTGCGGGTACAGTTCCGGCTTCACACCGGATTCCCTTTTACTAACCGAACGCGAATGCGAACGATTACACCAAAATCTAAGGCAAAGGTAATGCAAACTGAATGAAATACAAAATAAAAGAACTTTTTCCACATGAAAAAGAGTATTTAGTTTAAAAAAATTGTTTCTTTGTTCATAAATTCCTCCTTTGTACAAAGTTGCTTTATTAGAAAACAGGAGAACTTGAACCCTTCGCTCCATGTTCATTACAAACACTTCTACGCTACTACGATGCAATCTACCCCTATGGCTGCATCGGTACTCTCTTCTTGCGGGTCAGCTGCTTGAAGTACTCCCTTAACATCAGCCCGCAGGTTCCAACGTTCCGTGCAAACGCCTGTATCAGAGTCATGCCTCCTCTGTGCCGCCCACCGTATAGCCAGTAAACAGGTAACCGCTATACTTATCCCGGATTAACGACAACCTTCCGGTTTTGATGGAATTACTACGCTTTCGACACGTTCGTAAGAGGTTCACATGATCGTTCATCTCTCTGATACTCATCTAACAGTTCTAAACTACCTTTTCTCTAACGCTCAATACCATAGCTTTTGACTACAGCACCTTAGAGTGATTTGTAACCTCCACCTGTATGGCGGTTACGGTGGGCCCACCACCATCGTATACACAGCATTGTGTAAAGCTCTTTGGTTAACCTGGAGCTTCACGCATTCGTTGCGCCCAGTCATCCGCATAACGCACAAACTTGTGGCTACGGGATTCCAACTCTGTATCCAATTCATGGAGCATGACATTGCTCAACAAGGGACTCAAAGGGCCTCCTTGGACAGTTCCCTGAACACAGCTTTCGTAGTGACTGCCTACCATCACCCCCGAAAGGAGGTATTTATGAACGAGGGAGATAACACGACCATCCTTCACGCTGCGTGACAAAATCTCTATCAACTTACTGCGGTTAACGGTATCGAAGAACTTTTCCAAGTCCAAGTCAAAACAATATTTATAACCGTTATTGATATAAGATTGTGCGCGCCGCAAGGCTTGGTGGGCACTACGTTTAGGGCGGAAGCCAAAACTGTTGTCGCTGAACTGACGTTCATAAAGCGGACTAAGTACCTGGCTTATGGATTGTTGAATAAGACGGTCAATAACGGTGGGGATACCTAATTGACGTTTATTACCTCCATCCTTAGGGATTTCAACCCGTCGGACGGGATGGGGACGATAGCTACCATCCAACAAAGAGTTTATCAGTTCATCTTTATGGAGTTTCAGGTAAGGAAGTAGACCTTCCGTTTCCATCTTATCGACGCCTCCACGCTTAAATAAAGTTCAGACCTTCCCCGAGTGCCATTTTTTCCGGGTACTATGTCCTCTGCTGACTTCTCACAGCAAGCTTTACTCCGTGTTTCTGAAAAAAAACATCTGCACCTCTGTGAGACCTCTCCAGTTAAAAATACATTCTTTCCATCTTATACCTGCCGGATTTACTTTGGATGTTTCCGGATAGTTATTGGGCTTTGTCTTGTTTAGCAGACTTAACCACATCCTTTAGCCTTATATCCGGTTTCTGTACGTCAGACCAGATGTTTGCCGCCACCTTCCTTCAGATTCCATCTCGCGAGGGACGCCCTTGGCCTTGGCTAAACACTTCCCACTAGCAGGGTGTGTTAGGGACTTGCACCCATTAGAATATACCCATGCTGGGCGAACTAAAAAAAACGATTGAGGTATCCAACCCCAACCGTTTATAACTAACAAAACTTAGACTCAGATTTACCCATTATGAAAAATGAATACATCGTTTTTGAATGCTATAAAACTTGATACAGCTCATTCTACACTACCAAGTTGATGCCTTCATTGGATCTATGGTTTTACTATATACAAGGTTATCCCCTATATATATTTTAATGTGAATAAGCTCTCCAGACGCATGAAAAACACGGTGTGTATTACTTCCACCCAAAATACCATGTATTCCTCCTGTAATTTCCCATCTATATTCAATTCCAGGAGCCGGATTCACTATATCTACAGCTATAAATTGAACCGAAACACGATTATATATCCGCACAGTAGGTATCGGTAATGGATCCGGATATGGTAATCCATTTTCATACACTTTAACTGTCCCATATGAGGTGAATGATCTATTATAAAATTTACCATAAAACTTCCATTCAACATTATTTCCAGAACCATTTGTATTAGTCCAATAATGTAAATGTTCGCTTGTTTTGTTTGTATTACTAGCTGCCCGAATTATAGAAACTGCAGCAGACCCTGTACCAGTAGTACCTGTCCCACATGAAATCTCTGCTTCTACAAAACCGCTTTCACTATATTCTAAAGTTGTTTTAGTAATTACTTGATCTTTTCCATAAACAATTCCTTGTGCAGGATTAGAAGTACTCGTATCAAAAGTAAATACTCCTAATAAGGAACCCAAATCGCCACTTCTTAACATTGTGGAATTTATCTGCTCTTCTTCATACAAGCTAATATTTATTTCTGAACTACTTAATTTTTTAAGAAACTTATCATACAAAGTACTCAACTCAAGAAAGTCTGTTTGACCAACTTTCTGATTTATAGAAGCATTTAAACCATTCAACTCAATTTCATATTTGTTAATACTCAATTCTGATACATTCTTGATCTCAGCATGAATATTTTCTGGAATGCTATTAAAAAACTTAAAATTCGATTATAAATTCAAATAAAAGGATAAGTTCATTGTATCAATTTCCAGAAAATGAGATAACACTTCCTTATCTTGTTCATAAGTTCTCAATTCCCCAATATTATCTTGATCAGTATCAGAACATGATGTTACAACTCCAAAAAAAATAAGTATTGATAAAAAGGTAAAGTTTAATTTATTTTTTTTCATAATCATAATAATTTTATTTATACTAAAAATTTCTATATACAAAATCATACTCAAGTAGCATGAATAACCATGTAGAGGAGGAGGAGGACGAGATACATATAGTATCTTAATTTTGTTAATTATTCGTCTAATAATTAAGCTTGTAAAATCATAAAACAATCTCCACTTCGAAAAATTGCCATAACTCACAATACTCATCAACTGATTTTGTAAAACGAAAATCCTCATAAACGAAACATAGCAAATACTCATAAAGTACCTGTTCTTATATAAACTATTTTTTGTAAAAAAGCCTGTTTTCAATATCCATACCCGGAATATTGCAATAAAAAATTCTGGCAGGTTTTCTGACTTGTTCTCCCTTTTACCGGCCGCCTTCCCAACTTAAAAAGTCAGTGGCTATTGAGAAATGCCGAGGTATAAAGAACTTACAGCTGCGGGTACAGTTTCGGGTTTACACCGAATTCCCTTTTAATAACCAAACGCGAATGCGATCGATTACACCAAAATCAGGTGCAAACATAATGTATTTTTTTAATATATCAAACGATTAAATAAATTTCTATAATTATATGTCAATATATTGCTTTTACATATAAATTATCTTTTTATCGAAAAAACAAATTCAAGACCGCCGGCGGGACGTCGTTTGGCCGTGATGGTTCCGCCATGCAGAAGAACTGCGTTTTTTACGATGGAAAGGCCGAGTCCCGTACCTCCGATCCGGCGGGAGCGACCTTTATCTATACGGTAAAATCGTTCAAAAATACGATCCAGATGTTCATCCGGAATACCGACTCCACTATCACTATAAGAAAAATAATATAATCCCGGATTTTCCGTATTACAATCAAGATAAATATCCACGCCTCCTCCCGCGTAAGCAATCGTATTATCAAAAAGATTTCGAAATACGGAATATAACAACGAACGATTTCCGTAACACATAAGACTCAACGCCTCCGTACGATTATGAACTTTTATATTCTTTTCTTTTAAAGATAAAGCGACATCGTCACAAATCTCTGTAATAAGCTCAGATAAATCCACCTTCTCCTTTTCAATAAGCCCGGGCGCTTCGTCTATACGCGTTAAAACTGATATATCACGCAATAAAGAAGATAGACGCGTGCTTTGCTGATAACATTTTTCAATAAAATTACTCAACATTTCCGGCGAAAGATCTTTGTTATTGATAATCGTCTCAAGGTATCCCTGTATACTGCTTACAGGCGTCTTCAGTTCATGTGCAATATTATGTGTCAGCTGCCTTTTAATACGAGCCTGATTCTCCTGCTGCTCAAGGACTCTTTGTTGCTCCGAAACCAGGGCGTGTTTTGTTTTTTGCAGACGATTGTAAATTCGCACGACATGGCGGGAAATTTCCCCCACTTCATCATTAGAAAAATTTACGGGATATTCGTTTACATCCTCATCACGCTCCGCCTTTGTTACAAAATCACTCAGCCGATTAATATTTCCACCTAAGTGACGCATCACATTATAAAAAATAACGGTGAAAATAAGCAGAATCGCTACTGTTACGGAAATATACAACGGATCAACCTTCAGATTTGAAGCAAGCGCCGAATCATAAGGTATGGCAGAACGGATAATATATTGATCATATTTCTTGGCCGAATAAAAGTAAACATCCCCCGTTAATGCAGAGCGACGGCGTACATCATATCCGGATCCTTTTTCTATCGCCGATCTTACTTCTTTACGAGCAGCATGGTTCTCTACATTTTCCACGTTCGGCACTTCCGAATCATATAGAACCTTACCCGATAAATCCATGACAGAAATACGGGACACCTCTTTTGAAGTTATTTCTTGCAAAGGAACGCCATGGCTCAACTCTTCATGGATATAATCATTATATCCGGTTAGTTTATTACTCAGAAGTTCTATTTTATACTGCTTCTCCCTCACATACTGAAATCCCACGAAACAAACGCTTAACAGCACAAGCACAAAGATAACCGACCAGAAAAGCCGTAAATGGAACTTCGTATATGTTCTCTTTGAAACACTCATAAACTACATTTCAAAACAATACCCATACCCCAAACGAGTAACAATGTTTTTATCGTACGGAACAATTTTCTTCCTCAGGCGCGTAATATGCACATCTACGGTGCGGTCTGTCACAAACACGTCATCCGGCCATACGGTTTTCAGCAATTCTTCGCGCGAGAAAACCCTTCCTTGTTTCTGTAAAAACAAGGACAATATTTCAAATTCCTTTTTTGTCAGAGGTAAATTCACTCCGCTAACATAAGCCTTTTTAGCAACCATATCAAGTATCAGCTTATCATAGTTGAGAGAAGATTCCGGTGCTTCGTTTACATTCTCTCTCTGGCTTCTGCGGAGTACAGCCTCTACCCTCGCAATCACTTCTTTTATGGAAAAAGGTTTGGATACATAATCGTCAGCTCCGAGGTTAAGTCCGCGTACCGTATCGTCTTCCGTATCCCGCGCTGTGCAGAAAATAATAGGAACAGACGCTATATTCTTATTCTTCTTTACAATATCAGCCATCTGAAATCCCGAAATATTACCCATCATCACATCCAATATAAAGAGGTTATATACAGAAAGATCCATAGCTAACGCCTCTTCAGCCGAAAAAGCAGTATCTACTTCATAACCTACATTCTCCAGATTAAACTTAAGTATTTCACAAAGACTTTCTTCGTCATCTACAACCAAAATACGTTTCTTTTCCATAATTTCTCATTGAATTGATCTGTTCACAGAGCAAAGATATATAAATATCTGATATCTTTTCAGTTGTAACACAAATGTAACACAAACGTCACTCTATCGCAATAGAAGCTGCAAATTTCAAACTAACTAAAACACTGAAATAAAAAAAGAGCTTTTTGAAAAAGCTCTTTTTTTATTATCATGACTGTTTATTCTGACGTTTACGTTCTGTTTCATCAAGTATAACTTTACGCATACGCATGGAATGAGGGGTTATCTCTACATATTCATCCGCCTTAATATATTCCAGTGCGTCTTCCAGACTGAAAATAATCGGAGGCGCCAATGACATTTTTTCGTCCGAACCCGAAGCGCGCATATTCGTAAGTTTCTTCGATTTTGTCACATTCACCACCAGGTCGCCCTCTTTGGAATGTTCGCCGACCACCTGCCCGGCATATACTTCTTCGCCCGGAGCAATAAAGAAACGCCCGCGCGATTGCAGATTATTTAACGCGTAAGCAAAAGACGAACCCGTTTCCATCGCAATAATCGAACCGTTCTGGCGACGTTCGATATCGCCTTTCCATGGTTGGAACTCCAGAAAACGGTGCGCCATAATCGCTTCTCCTGCAGAAAGTGTTAATATAAGGTTATTAATTCCGATGATTCCACGCGATGGAATCGTAAACTCAAGGAAAGTCCGTTCATTTTTGCTCTCCATCATCATCATTTCTCCTTTGCGTTTGGTGACGACATCAATCACACGGCTTGCACATTCATCAGGAAGATTTATGGTCAGACTTTCGATAGGTTCGCACTTCACCCCATCTATTTCTTTAATGATAACCTGCGGTTGTCCTACCTGCAATTCATACCCTTCGCGACGCATGGTTTCAATTAGTACCGACAAATGCAACACGCCACGCCCGAACACATTCCAGGAATCGGCCGAATCCGTCGGTTCCACACGCAACGCGAGGTTTTTATCCAATTCTTTCTCCAAACGTTCGAAGACATGGCGTGATGTAACGAATTTACCATCTTTCCCGAAAAACGGAGAGTTATTTATCGTAAAAAGCATCGACATAGTCGGTTCATCAATCGCAATAGTCGGTAATGGCTCCGGAGTGCTTATATCAGCAATCGTTTCACCGATTTCAAAGCCATCAATGCCAATCAAAGCACAGATATCACCCGATGAAACCGCATCCACCTTCTTCCTTCCCAACCCTTCGAAAACATCCACTTCCTTTATCCTCGAACGCACCTGGGAGCCATCACGCTTGCAAAGCATCACATCCTGCCCCTCGCGAAGTTCGCCGCGATGAACACGCCCTACAGCGATACGACCGACATATTTCGAAAAGTCTAACGAAGTAATCAACATCTGGGAAGGCCCTTCGAGCGTTTCCGGCTCAGGGATATACTCGATGATATCGTCAAGCAACATATATATATCCTCCGTAGGCTTTTTCCAGTCGCGCGACATCCATCCTTGCTTAGCCGAACCGTAGATAGTCGGAAAATCAAGCTGTTCCTCTGTTGCATCAAGGCTGAACATCAGATCGAACACCATCTCCTGCACTTCCGACGGACGGCAGTTCGGTTTATCTACCTTATTTATCACCACAATCGGTTTCAACCCTATCTGGATGGCTTTCTGTAAAACAAAACGCGTTTGCGGCATCGGGCCCTCAAACGCGTCAACAAGCAACAGACATCCGTCCGCCATATTCAAAACACGTTCCACCTCGCCGCCAAAGTCGGCATGTCCCGGAGTATCAATAATATTAATTTTGTAGTCTTTATAATTGATTGAAACGTTTTTGGCCAAAATCGTGATACCACGTTCACGTTCCAGGTCATTGTTATCAAGAAATTGGTCTGGCTCCGCCTGTCCCTCACGGAAAAGCTTTCCGGCCAAAAGCATCTTGTCTACCAAAGTCGTTTTACCATGGTCGACATGTGCTATAATAGCGATGTTTCTAATTTTTTGCATAAAAAAATGATTATTTGAGGCGACAAAGTTACATTTTTCCATCCTAAAATGAAAGAGAACAACACACTTTGACACAAATAAATATTAAAAATAGCTACTCAACCAATAGGGCAATAATTACTATTTGCATTATCACTAGAACAACCACTGCATCATTAATATCCTGTACATGGAAAACAAAAAACCATAAACTAAAAGATTGTCGCACATATACACTTATTTTCCGGCAATAATTCGTATGTGACCATATACAAAGCTCAAAAAAATATTTTTCAGCGAAAAGTTGACATCTAAAAAAAAATCCCTATCTTTGCAGCCGCTTAGATAATATGGTATTAATTTATTAAAGTAAAATTTATGTATTTAGATTCAACTAAAAAAGAAGAGCTTTTCAGTACACATGGAAGAGCAAAGTCTGCAAAAGACACCGGTTCTCCCGAAAGCCAGATCGCATTGTTCACGTTTCGTATCAATCACTTAACGGAGCATCTGAAAAAAAATCACAAGGATTATAACACTTCACGTTCATTGAAAATGCTGGTAGGTAAACGTCGTCGCCTGCTTGACTACCTGATAAAAATAGATATCGAACGCTATCGTGCAATAATCAAAGAATTAGGCATCAGAAAATAAGATTCGAAACATAGAGAAATGGCCGCTTCGATTACGAAAGCGGCCATTTTATTTATGTATATTCGTCACTTCAATCTGGGGGCAAATGCAAACAAGTATAATACCGCAAAGCCCAAAATAATTAAAGACCCGGTCTGTGTGCCCATCATATCAGATGAGCTTTACCCATCAATAGCGGGAAAATGGTTCCTCCTATCAAACCCATAATCATGAGTCCGGTATCAGCGACCGTCACTTCCGGAGTCGGAATCGTAGAAGTCTCATGCTGCGAATAGATTGTGCTTGACTTGCATCCTGCGGTTAATATCAGATAGTGCAGATTATATTTTATAAGTACACGACACACCTCGTCATCACTTTCTTCCAACCCAAACATCGGACAAAGCATTGCCAACTCTTCATCATTCAGTTTACATACATTAGCCTTTTGCAAAGATACTTCAATCAGCTCTTTGACAATCTCCAGATCCAGGTTGACATCCCCGAACAAACGAAGAACATCCTTGTGGTTATCCTTGTTATCCTCTATCATACGTACCGGATTCTGGCGATCACTCATATTGCTGGCAGGACCTCCCAACCGCCGTCTATCGAATGTACCGGAACCAGCGGTTGTATCAGGCGTGCACGATCCTGCAGGTTTGCCGCATCCAGAGACGATTCCCTCGTTTTGGAGATGGACAGGTTCTCGCCGATTGTCAGGCGATCGTTAAACAGCTTGTAATCGGTATTAAAGGTATAGTTTCCATAGTTGGGGTCGTTGCCGTCGTTCATAGCAGCCAGCCATTGTGCTCGTCCACGTTATTCCGAGTCAAGCAAGTCAACCGAACGTTGCCATTGCGCCGCCGTCAGGGACGTACGGAATTCTACATTCGTACCGCCTGTTTTTCCTCTTTTTGTCGTGACAATGATAACCCCGTTAACCGCACGCGAACCGTAAATACTGGCAGCCGACGCATCTTTCAAGACCTGGATAGATTCAATGTCGGAAGTCGCAATCTCATTCATATTTGTGCCTTCCTGAAACCACTATGAAAAAGATACGATACATATATATCATTATCCCATTGTTGTTCCTTTCCGGAAGCCGGTTGAAAGGAATATCCGATACCATATTGTTTAAAAAATATGACTCTCCGATGCATCATCTGTACCAGACACGAAAAGCCATGACCGATAGCATGTATTTACATGCGTTTAAAGAAACACGTTATTTCGACAGGGATTCGCTTTTTATCCGGTATGCCGAGAATGGATATATGTCCGTAAGAGAAGAGTTAAGGCACTATTATTCGGATATACTGGTACGCATGCCTCCGGATGAGCGGCTTAAGGAAGTTGAAAAAACGACACAGACGATCCGCCGGTTAAACCATAAATCATTGTTCAGGGAGATTGATTATATGAAAGCCATTGCGCTGTCCGACTCAACGACATACCTGTATAATAAGCAAATGGCCCAGCTATGGATAGTTGCAGAACAAGCTAAGAGCCGGAAAGATATTGAAATAGAATTGCGGACGCTTTCTTTTATTTTCCAGCGTCTTTATATGAATCAAAAATACAGCGAAACGTTCTCCTGCGCCTTGCGGATTGCACAACTGCTCGAAGAAACACCCGAATCTGTTTATCCGGAAGCTCCGTTACTTTGGTTTTTATTAGGTGAAGTCTATTATAATTTCCGCGATTATGAATGCGCTGTCCCCTATCTGAAAAGGGCCGTTAGGGACAGTGTTACTCTTTTTTATGATCGTTCGAACCTGCGTGCACGTAATACATTAGGTGTCTATTATCACAATATAGGAGATTTGGATGAGTCCGATCGCTGGTTCCGCTCGATGCTGGAAAGTCCGGATATGGTAAAATACCGGCCTATGTATGATTGTATCGCCATCACCAATCTGGCTAACAACATGACTGAACGTGGTAAATATACTGAAGCAAAGCCACTTTTCGAAGCCGCGCTTCCGGTGGCTATCAATGAAAATGACCATACATTTGCTTCAGGTATTACCGTTAAGCTGGGCGAAACGTATTTACTGGAAGGTGATCTGGATAAAGCCCGCATCATGATTGATTCAACCATCACATTAATCAACTGTTTTCCGAAATTCAACAAACACCGCTATCGCAACCTCTATCCCCTGATGAGCAAATACTATGCAGTTCTTGGTGACATCCGGCTTTCCCAGACTTATATAGATTCGGCCATGCAGGCAGTGAATGAATATGAAAAACAGTTCAACTCACTATATATTCTCCGGGCTGAACAGGAATTGTTTGAAGCGGAAAATAAACTTAAAGAAGAGAAACTTAGGAATCGGGAAATGACAATCCGGGGTAATACGGTTGTGCTTGTAATACTGCTGTTGATGCTGATCGTCACCATTTACCTATACCGCCGAAAACAGGAAGCTTACCGCCAGCTGGTCCTCCGTTCAAAAGAGTGGGCTGAAAATGTAAGGATTATTATCCCCCCTGAACGCAACCAGGCCGATGTAGATGATATCGCCATTATGGATGCCATCCGGCAATTGGTAGAAAAAGAAAAAATCTACCGTGATCCTGAACTTACATCCGACACCTTGTCCAAAAAACTCAGTGTTAGCCGTAATGCCATATCCAAAGCCATAAACAGCACCCAGCATAAAAATTTCAACTCTTTTATCAATGAATATCGTATCCGGGAATCTATCCGGTTGATGACTGATCCGGCCAACGACACGTTTACGATTGACGCCATTGCATCCGATTCCGGATTTAATAGTCGTGAGACTTTTTACCGTGCCTTCAAAGCGCAAACGGGCATAACCCCTTTCCAGTTCCGTAAAAACAGAGAGCTATAACCGCAAATTTTTCTTTAAAACCTTTCTTCTTTTGTGTCATTTTACACTTTGCCACACTTTTCCGATCTCACTCCCGTATGTTTGTATTCATTTGATTGAACATTATGAGTTTAGGATGTTATTTAGAAGTTATCAACCGGTCTTTCAGCAAAATCATTGTAACGGCTGACATCGCTGATAAAAAACAGTGGGAGAATCCGGACTCCGGAAATCCGGCAAGCGCCCTGAAAAACCGCACTATCGACTATTATAGTTCGGATGATATGGAAATGAATAATGTTGTTATAGGTACGACAAAAGGTTATTTTTCCATTCAGTTCAATATTGTAGATGAAAACAATGAAAAATCACCTCTTTACTATTGTGATCTCTTACCAAATTTAAATGAAGGAAGAGAAAAGCCTGTAAGAAGAAATTATATACCTGTATTCGTCATATCCAAAGATAATAAAAAAATAACCACAAACGATGTGGTAGTTTTGGTGTCACGCGGAAGAGAATTGAGAAGGATCAAAGCGCCCGAAATAGATTACGGATCCAGTAAAGGCATCTACAAAATAGAGATATTCAGAGGTTCGGAAATGCGTTTCGGAGTTATGGCGGATATTCATTTGGGATCAGGAACAACAACAAGTAAAAGGGACTTAAGAGATGATTTTACCAATAGTATATTAAAATTACAAAACCGTCCGAGGTTTATTGCGATATGTGGAGACATAACTAACAATTGCAGGAAATTTGAACCCGACGAGCTGACATATATCAAGAAATTTACTGCTCAATTGGAACAGCAAAACATTCCTGTCGCAGAGGGAGTGGGGAATCATGACAATCTTACTTTTTTTAATCATGCTAATGTACTTTCATTCATTAAAGAAAGAAACAAAGACAGGGAAAAAGATAATGGAAAAGGTAATATCCTGGATAATTTCAGCTATGATAGTAAGGGTAAAAATGTAAAGGATCCTTCGGAACTTCATTACCGTTGGTCAATGCCTCTCTATCTTGAGGACAAAAAACTGAACATACATTTTTTCCAGGTGAATAATGTGCCGGGAACGGATAACCGGAAAGATGGTGAAGGAGATTACAAATATGAAGCTTATTCCTACAGCGCCCTCAATTACCTGGCCTGAGAACTTCAGAGCTATAATACGGATACTTTGCAAATTGCAATATTATTCTTTCACATCAATTTTTCTACAGACGACAAGTATTGGACGCGGGAAAGCAAGCAGGAATTTATTAACATTTGCTACAAAGGGGAAGGGCTAACAACTTCAAAACCAATAAAAGTCGGTGCTTCCTTTTTCGGACATGTTCATACGACAAACACAGTACGTCAAGATCTGAAGATAGACTCAAGTTATACTCCTATCGGATTTAAATGTGCAACATGGAAAAATAATGATTATAATGACAAATCGGTTTACGATCCCGTCATCACTTTTGTGGATTTAAAATTCATAAAGGAAGGTAGCAAACACCAGTTAAGAGTACAGGTAGCGTATCAGATTGCCGAATTTATGGAACAAAAAGATAACTTCAATAGCATTAAGACTATAGATATAGATCTTCCCTAAAATCGTTTTGTGTCATTTTACATTTTGACACAAGCCTTTCTTGTTTTAATGTCTATTTTGAGCCGATTTTTATGACTGATGAATTAAACCAATTGTACACAATGAAAAAAATACACTTGATAATTTTTACGCTATTATCCGTTTCCGGATTGTATGGTCAGACGCAACCCGCAGATGTTGCCCGTATGGAGTTGAAGATTGTTGATCAGAAAGATATTTATGAATTAACAGAAATGATTAGTTGTGAATGCTATGTGTATAATAACCAGAATAATTTAATTACGGATCTGAATAGTTGGGATTTATTTCCTAGTTTTAAATATAGCAGTGATAAAGGGATTAATATTTATACCAGTGTGTCTCGTGTAGATGATACAAAAAAATGCTATGCTACTACACTTAAAGTAGCATACCCCAGTCAGTATAAAGTGTTGGAGGATACTCTGTATTGTTATATAAAGGGAGCACCTGCCGGATCTGAATCCCCCAAAGTGGCGGTGAAATTTGCTAAGAAATATACTATATCCATTACACCACCTGTTGGAACAACTATAACAGATGAACCTGCAGATAAAAAGGCTTTTCATGAAGAGAAGTATCAATTTAAAATAAATCGCAATCCGGGTTATGAAAATCACTATATCAGCATCAGTGTTGACAAAAGCGGATATGCAGGAAAGATTGATATTAATCAATCAACCGGTGAATGCACGATCCGGAATGTACAGGATGACCTGACTGTGAATGTAACGCTTATCCCAACTTACGAAATAATCATTCCGGCGATAACCGGCGCTACGATTGATCCTGCCACATGGGGACGGGTTGAAGAAGGGAAAAACTTTACTTTTACAGTTGACAGAAACAATATCAATGACAGTATCCAGATAAGTACCGTTCCCGGCGGATATGAGGGGAAAATAGAGATTAATCAATCAACCGGTGAATGCACAATCCGGAATGTACAGGATAATCTGACTGTGAATGTAACGCTTATCCCAACTTACGAAATATCCTTTTCGCCGATGACAGGTGCAACAATTAGTAATCGTGACCCATCGGGCCAGGTTGTGAAAGGAGAGGATTTTTCATGTACGGTGAACAAACAGGCAGGATACGAATATGCTTTCATTGAGATGACAGTTGATAAACCGGATAAGTGTGGCACAATTGTGGTTGATCAGGCAACCGGAGCCAGCCAAATAACAGATGTGCAGGACAACCTGGTGGTAACTATCAAATTGATATTCTTGATGGATGCGGAATTGAAACAATGGATTGCAAATCACAAACAGGCCTTTACCGATTATGGCGTGAAAGTAGAAAATGACGGTAACATTATTTTTACACCGGCGAACCTGGCTGCGCTCGCTTCTATGACTTCGCTGGAGGTTACGGATAGTGAGGCGATGCTTGCCATTGATACAAGTCCCGGCGGTCCGTTGCCACAATCGGATTATACGATTACTACGATCGACGATTTACTGGCGTTTATGCCGAACCTGGAGTATCTGAACTGTTCCGGTAATAAGCTAACCTCATTGGACCTGTCCGCAAATAAAGAATTGGAATCGCTTTACTGTACAAAAAATAAACTTACATACCTTGACATCAGCGAAACAAAAATAGCAGGTATGTTCATGGGGCGCGATCAGGTGCAACCGTTCGTGATGAAAGTAACGCGCAGCCAGTACAGGATGATGCAGGGTGAGCCCATACCTCCATATCCTTCATGGACGGAATTTATTTTCGTTGATGGCGATGAAGATCCCGGATATCCTTCACTCATTATTAACCGTAAAATTGTTCTGAACATATGTGAAGGATTGATAATAACGCCATCTGCAGGGACGCATTATATTACCAGCGGCAAAAACTTCAGTTTCAGATATTATGTCAAAGACGGCTATAATGCGGAAAATATAAAAATAACAACCGGTATCCGGCTATACGACGAACACATAAAAACAATATCCGAAAATGATGGTAGCATTCTCGTAACTATTTATGCCGTCAGACATGCTATTGAAATAAATATCATGGGCGTTGAACCGACAAGCGGTGTCAGCAATATAATGATAAATGAAAAAGTGCCTTCGGTATGGTCATACCAGCAAATGCTGTATGTCCGCACACCGTATGCCACAGAGATAACCATATACGACACAAAAGGTATCCTGCATAAAAAAGAACAGGTCACAGCCGGACAGCAATCATTCTTCCTCCCCAAAGGGGTATACATCGTCAGATTCGATGGGAACCGGACACAAAAAATAGTCATCCGCTAAGTGATTATTCACATAGCCGGAATAATAAGGATTCAAAAAGGACTGCATTTGGCGTATGCAGTCCTTTTTCTTTTGGCTATTCCCAGATAGAATGCATCAGGTAAACTTTCAGATCTTTGATTTCGATTTGATTGCCCCAGAAATGAAAGCCCTCCCGGTTATCCGGATCTGCTTTCCGTTCTATGGAATAAGAATAGACCCCACCATCAATAAATACTTCTACTGAATTCTTATCAATAATGATATCAGCCGAAATCTCCATACTTGTCATATCCTCCGGAGAATAGAAAACACCATTCACCAGGTTAAAGTTCATATCATATCTCATCAATTGCTGGCCATACAGGTTAAATCCGGCATCCGTAGCATGGGACAGTTGAATCGTGAACTGCACCCTGAGACAATCTGCATGACTGTATGAATGTAGGATTTCATTCGCTTCTTTTGCTTGTATCATACGCTTATGCAAAAT
>JAITVS010000249.1 GCA_031285685.1 Tannerella sp. | reverse complement strand
CCATGCAGACTTCAAGCTGGACGCCTCGGGGAATCTGAATGTAAAAGTGAAAGTCAACAATGTGACCCCTACCAAAGACGATGCGACGCTGATCGGATGGATAGACTTCAACCAAAACGGCTTGTTTGACGGTGCAAGCGAGGCCTCCTCGACCGTAACGGTTGCTGCCGGAAGTAGCAGCAGTACCGCCACACTCACATGGGCCGGAGCAAATGCCCTGCTGCGGAACGGAACAACCTACATGCGCCTCCGCATAACGACCGATAAAATGGATAATACCCAACCAACCGGACTTTTCTTTAACGGAGAGGTTGAGGATTACAGGCTTGATTTTATCAGTGCTGTTAATGATACTGTTACTACATTTGAAAAAGTTACTACCCATATCAATGTGCTGGAAAATGACAAATATAATGCTGCCTGCGCTGTTATTCCGGTAATTACTCAGAGTCCGGTAAACGGAACAGCTTCGGTAAACGGTGTAACCGGAGAGATTGTTTATATACCGAACACCGGGTTTACGGAAGACAGTGTGAAATATAGTATTGTCTGTAACGGAACGACTTCTTTGGCGACCGTTTATATCAAAGAAGCGAAATATCCGGATAATATTAGCGATGCAGACTGTTATGTCGATCCTCAGGCTGGTGTATGGTCATTTCAACAGTTATATAAATCGAATGAGGGTGTGTTTGAAATGAGCATACCTCTGGTTGGAGATATAGATGATGACGGAAGTATCGAGATTGTTTGCGCCGGAACGTCAATCACAACAACTAACTTTTCGGCGGATACGATAAAGATTTTTGACGCTTCCGGCAAACGTATGAAAAGTAAGTTTCCGGTAGAGAGGTTTCATGCCGGATTTGGAACGATTGCTATGGCAGATATCGATGGAGACGGATTTGCAGAGATTTTTGTGGCGACAACAGAAAATGCGACTACCGGAAACCAGGGTTATATTTATTGCTACGGATATGACGGCACATTCAGATGGAAATCCGCTACGGTGTATACGACAGATGTCGCAACCCGTTCTTATCCATACCTGAATATCACTGATTTTAACGGGGACGGAATTCCGGAAATTATGGCAAACGACCGGATATTTAATGCGTTAAACGGTGATTTATTGCTTGATTGTGAATTGATACAAAATTCATTGGATTACGGAACCGGTGCTGGACACCGGTCATATTACGGTACAGTGACAACATCGAAAGGTGCTTTTTCATCCATTGCAGACATGGATAATGACGGCTATCCCGAATTGATAGCAGGCCGTAATATCTATAAGATACGGATAAATAGTTTAACAGACCCGTCTTTAAATAACTGTACGATACTGAGATCGGTTAATTCAATACGTACTGATTTGGGAGACGGGTATACGACTGTTGCCGATCTGAACCTTGACGGATATCTGGACGTTGTCGTTGTCAGATATTCTTCCGGAGTTTATATGTATGCCTGGGATGGCAAAACGGGAGACCTTCTGAATTCTAATACGATATTCATCACAAATGCGGATTATGGCGGTTCAATACCGTTTGTCGGAGATCTGGACGGAGACGGAGTGCCGGAAATCGCATTTTCCACACGCTATCAGCTAAATGCTTATAAATATAATAAATCGTTGGGAACGATTACTCCGATGTCATGGTCGCCATTGACGACGAATGATGTATCGGCATCTACTACCTTAACATTGTTTGATTTTGATCAGGATGAAAAAATGGAGTTGGTATATCGTGATACGAAAACATTGCGGATCATTGACGGAACAACGGGTGGTACCAAGGCATCTGTTACCTGTGCTTCCTGGACAATGAATGAATATCCGGTTGTTGCGGATGTGGATAGGGACGGATATGCAAACATAGTCGTTTTAGGAAAACCGGCCGAAGCATCTCATGGTAACGGATATTTGTATGTATTTGACAGTGACCTGTCTGTTGCCGGTGCGACTCCTTGGGCGCCGGCACGAAAAGTCTGGAATCAGTGGGGATATAATGCCGTAAATATAAATGAAGATCTGACTGTACCAAGTGCTCAGGTGAATCCTGCAACCGTATTTCCCGGGCAGGATGGTATTCTCGGAACTGCCGATGATATCCGTCCTTATAATGGATTTTTAATGCAACAAACGACGTTGAATAAAAACGGAATGCCATTGTGGCTTACTCCGAACGGACAATTGATAAGCTATGCATTGAACTATAATGTTCTGACTGATTCACTGATAATCAAAGTTGAATTATGTAATGTGGGAGATGCCGCCTTTCATGCGCCGTTCTATATTACCGCTCATCATAACACAATAGGTGGAAGTCCGAAATATACCTATGCTTACAATGATATGATCCATCCGGGAGATACGGTAGCCATCACGTTCGGCATACCGGATTTTTATGCGGACTGGTTTCCGTTCAACAATATTATTATACAGATAAACGATCATGGCGACGGGGATAATGATCAGGATGTCTGCGATGATTCGAACAGGGCGTTCAAGACGACGAATATCATTGCTTCCGATGATCAATATCTGTTTTTTAACGGAAGTTCGAATAATCAGTTGAATGTAATCGTTAATGATATTCTTCCGTCAGGTTGTACAAATCCGGTTATTGAAGTATTAAGTGCCCCGGCTTATACCGGAAACGTCTCGGTTAGCGGTTCTTCGATTTTGTATACGCCGGCAGGTGCGGGAGGGGATACCTTGAGATATCGCATTCATTGCGGAATTCCAGCTAATGCGGATACGGCAACTGTTTTTATTAACACTGTCGATAAACCGGATAATGTCGTGGATGTTGATTGCTGGATAGATCCGGAGGCGCAGGATTGGATGATTCAGAAATTTGATTCGGTAGGTTTGGTTGCAACAGCCACTCCATTTCTTGTAGGGGATATGAATAATGATGGTTTTCCCGAAATCGTGGCTTGTCATAATTATCCGGCAAACATGATTAAGATTTTTTATGGTCCTGATTTTACTATTGTCGATTCCATTACCGGAATAAACCCGGAAAGTCAGACATTCGGAGCCATCGGAAAGGTTAAGATGGCTGAGCCTGGTATATACGAAAGTCTGATTTTTTACAGAGATCAGACTACGGCTAAACTGTATGCTGTCAGACCGGATGGCACCACTCCGTGGAGTAGTAATCCGGCTTGTGAAAAAGGAATGGTCGGACTGGCGGATTTTAACGGCGATGGCTGGACGGAAGTCTACATCGGAAATAAGATATTTGATGCAGCTACCGGTAAGCTATTAGCTACCGGAGGTAGTAATAATAGCGGAAAAACAACGTTAATGTCGAGCTATTCCGGGAATGTGGCTCATCCTCAGGCTGTAGATATAGTCGGGGATGCGAATCTGGAATTGGTAGCCGGAAACCAGATTTACAAAGTTGAGATAGACCGGACGGCGGCAAGTGCAAAAACGATGACGGTGATTTCGTCGGTAACGCCTCCCACCGGTGCAGGCAATGACGGAGTGACCGTCGTAGCGGATTTTAATAATGACGGCAACCTGGAGGTACTTGTGAGAAAAAGGCCAAGTGGAAATACGGTTCATTTATATCTATGGTCCCCGCATACAGGAACAAATACCGGAGAGTTGCTGGCCAATACGACAGATACGCATACTTATTTCGGAATACCGTTTGTCGGGGATATTGACGGCGATGGGTATATTGAAATTGTTACTCTGGGCTCGAATGGAAAGGTGGAGACTCAAAATGGTTTCAGAGCCCGAAAATATAATGAGGCAACAAAACAATTCTCTCTGTTTTGGGATGCCAAGCATATTGATCAGTCCGGCGGAACGGGCATGACTTTGTTTGATTTTAACCTGGATGGTATAGCCGAAATCGTTTACCGTGACGAATATGAATTGCGGATCATCAACGGAAGTAAAAAATCTCATATCACGGGAGCGGACACAATCGATATTTATACTCTGAACTCGTTTAAATCATATAGTGGCACAAGTTTTGAATATCCGGTTATTGCCGATATTTACGGTAATGGCTCTTCTGCGATCTTAGTTACGTCAGATACGGGTGAAACAAGGAAAAACGCTTCGGAAAACAACTATACGAATGTTGCTTATATCTATATTTTTACCAGCGATCCTTTAACGCCGTGGGCTCCGGCACGTAAGGTATGGAACCAGTATTCTTATAATCCGGTCAATGTAAATAATGACCTGACTATACCAAAGAATCCGATGAAAATTGCGACCGTATTTGCGGGAGTGGATGGTTTTTTGGGTACATCAGATGATGTGCGCCCGTATAATAATATTATGCAGCAGCAGACCTTATTGAATAAAGACGGTGTGCCTGTTTATGCTGTTTCTGATGCGGCACCGGATGCATCCCTGATAAGTAATCATATTACCGGAGATTCTGTAAGTATTACTATTGGTATTATTAATCAGGGCTCTGCGGCATTAGGATCGCCTGTTTATGTAACGCTTTACAAAGAATCGGTTTCATCCGCCAACAAAATTGCAACCGGTACCCTCACCGGCTATATCAGTCCGGGAGATACCGGGTATATAACGGTGGAAATTCCGGATATAACCTTGTTCCAGCCGATGATCAATGTGGTTGTTCGCGTCAATGATAATGGCACGGATATGGAATATTATCAACCGGAGTGCGATGATACGAATAATGAAATCACGATTGTAAATCCGGCAATTAGCTTATTGATGAAGAAGGACGCTTCCATTGACGGCGTTCATAATAATGGTACATCTCCGAATCCGGTTTCTGTATTATACAATGAAGATATAGAGTATGAAATAACGGCCATGAATGTCAATGCTTCTATTGGAAATATTATTATTACAGATACATTGCCGGCATACCTGAATTATATATCCGGTTCGGCCGTTCCGGCAGAAACGACTCTTTCCGCCACTGCAGGATATCCGGCACGGAATATTCTGACCTGGAAAATTAACGGTTTGGCATCAATGGCCACACAAGTTGTCAGTTTTAATGCGTCGCCGGAAGAAGGCGCTTGCGCTTCACAGCCTTTGTTTGTCAACCGGGCATGGATCACGGCAAGCGATACGCTACTTATTCCGACCGGTAATTCGACTTATCATCAGGGAGCGGGAGTCGGTCTTGCAACATTCTCTGCTGGGTTGGGAGGCAGTATTTATAATGCGGAACCACAGGCGGTTGATTATAAAACGTCTCCACGTTCAGGTATTCTTGTTGTACCGGATGAAGGATATATTTTTACCGGATGGAGCCATGATGACTACATCTCGCTTCGCGGTAAACGAATTAAAGCAGAGGAAAATGTCGGGCATTATGATACGCTTATTATTTACGGCAATGTAGACCTTTGTGCAAATTTCGAAACAGAAAAGTATGACATTCGTTATTATCTCAACGGAGGCCTGAATGCGGAAGATAATCCTTCGGTATACACCATTGAATCCGGTGAAATACGGCTTCATGCACCGGAAAAGGCAAATGATGTTTTTGTCGGTTGGACGGGTTCAAATGGTGCAGAGCCACAGCCGGTTGTTGTAATCCCCTTGAGATCAACAGGCGAGCTGGAATTTTATGCAAACTTCCTGTATAGCGGGCGGGAAGAAGAATCGATTGAAACATTGGATGATGATAAAATATGGGCGGCGAAGGGTGAATTGTATATCCGGACTTCTTCAATCGGAGGTATTGTCAGGATTTATTCCTTAGAAGGCGTATTGCAAAAGCAATATACGATTACACATGACGGGGAAACGAAACTTAAACTACCGGAAGGAATTTATATTGTTACGTTCAAAGACAATCCCGGTAAAAAGGTTGTAATAGAATAGTGTTACAATTATAATCTCATAAAATAATAGGTTGCGAAGGATATATATTTTTTTATTCTCCGGTCAACGTTTCAAGGAAAGCGGCAATGGCATTGATCTCTTCATCGCTGATCGTACGGTTCGTTTGATAGGTTCCCATTGCTGCTATGGCATCGGATAAGGTTTGCCGGCTACCGTCGTGGAAATATGGTTTGGTTAGTGCTACATTACGCAGTCCGGGTACCTTGAAGCGATAGCGGTCATATTCTTCGGCTGTATAATTGAAGCGCCCCAGATCTTCTGCTGTAATTTCCCAGCCGCGATCTCCGAAATAATCGTTATAGATACCCATCAATTCGAAGGATTGTCCACCGAATATGATTCCGGCATGGCATGTAGCGCACTTGTTTGATTTGAATAATTCATAACCGAAAATTTCTTTTTTGTTTATAGCGTAATTATCACCTTTCAGGTACTTATCAAAGCTGCAGTCCGGAGTCAGTAATGTTTTTTCGAATTCGGCAATAGCATCAGTTATAGCGTCTCCGGTCATACCGTCTTCATATAAATGATCAAATCGTTTTTTTAAACCTTCATCCTTTTGTAGTCTTTCAATAACATCCGCAAAAGAGTCATTTCCCATTATCACTGAGGTTATGATATGCTCCCTGACTAACTCTTTTATGTTTGCGGAATGTCCGTCCCATGCTTGTGCAATGTTGAAGTATGCATTGTATACAGTAGGCGTATTTACATTACCCAGCCGTTTGTCTGCTCCTTCGGCGTATTGTTTGTTGTTTGCCCCGCCTTTGTCCGGATTATGACATGAGGCGCAGGATACGGTATTGTCGGCAGATAAGCGTTTGTCGTAAAATAATTCTTTGCCGAGAGCGGCTTTTCTTTTATTGACGGTCAGGGACGAAGGTAACGGCCTAACAGGTTCATTTTTTAAACTATCTGTTGCAAGTGTGTTCGGATAGAACTTTTCACGATGTTTTTTAATCCATTCCCTGAGTATGGTTTGTTTTGCAGGAGTGACGGATGCCCCCCAATGGATCAGATAATATCCGGCTGGCGGCATGACATCATGGATGATGGTCGCCATTTCTATTTTTGCGAGAATGACTTCATTGACAGCTTCTTCTTTTTTTATCTGATCCAGACTTTCTCCTATATTGAATTTACGGTATCCGTTTGCTCTGTCATTTTTAATGATTTGCCCGATAAGGGGGATATCGGCATAAAAAGGCGTGTTACTGTTTTTCTGATGACAGGTGATACATCCTGCATCTTCGAAAATAGCAATGACCTGGGCGTCTTTGGATGAACCTGCAGGAGGAATGGTATTTACCAGATAATAAATCACGATCATCACCAAAGCAATCGCCATGATAATGCCTGTAAATTCCATTAGTCTTTTTATATTCATTACTCTTTGCCGGAATCTTTTAAAGACAAAAATAGTGCTTTTTTTTCAGTAAGCAATAAGCATTAATTTTTTATTTATATATTTGCGAGACTTCAGAATGGTATTGTATACTTTAAGAAATAATTATGGATATGATGCAAAAATACAGGTTGTATATGGACCGGATGCAGCCTTATCTGCGTTATCTGATACAGCTATTATCTATTCTTACCGGTTTCGCATCATTGCTGTTTCTGCTTTCGGTCATTTATAAATATGGCTTTGTTATTTTATCTTCGGAGCAGGAAGCGATCAATAAACTCATCTATTATGTCTGGATCTTATTTTTATCAGATACGACGATTCACCTGCTTTTAGGGTATAAATACAGGGAACATCGATACAAGAAATTTGCGGTTGGTATGTCTGTGTTACTTTACCTGACGCTGATTCCCGTATTATTTGTTCGTCCCGATAGCCATTCTGTCTTTTCTTTTATCTGGGACCTTTTTGACAGTACATATTACAAAAATATGTTACTGACATTCTTCTCGTTTTTTTATCTTTCGAATTCGATTGTGCGGCTTTTGGGTAAACGGACGAATCCATCCCTGATATTGGGTGTCAGCTTTTTTATTATCATCATAATCGGCTCCGGTCTGCTTATGTTACCCCGGTGTACATATCATGGTATAGACTGGGTCGATTCGCTGTTTATTTCTACCAGCGCCGTATGTGTCACGGGGCTGACATCGGTAGATGTTTCCTCAACATTTACTCCGTTAGGATTTGGGGTGATACTGCTTCTGATTCAGATTGGCGGTCTGGGGCTAATGACATTTACCAGCTTTTTTGCCATGTTTTTTATGGGAAATACCTCCTTTTACAATCAGGTTGTTGTGCGTGATCTGATTTCATCCCGGACATTGGGCTCTTTATTGTCCACCCTTTTGAATATATTGTTATTTACCCTGATTATTGAGGCTGTCGGAATTGTTGCTATTTTTACGGATATTCATCAAACATTAGGTATGACGATCCGCGAGGAAATCATGTTTTCCGTATTTCATGGTGTCTCTGCTTTTTGTAATGCCGGTTTCTCCACTCTTCCCGATAATCTGGGGAATGCCTCCCTGATGACCGGACATCATCCTTTTTACATTTATATTTCATTATTGATCATATTGGGAGGGATCGGTTTTCCGATACTTGTGAATATAAAACAGATCCTATATTATGAGTTCAGGCGATTATGGTGCTATATTCATACGCGAAAATGGGAGGGCGGCTTTTTATATCATAAGCTGAATCTCAACACACGTATCGTTTTAGTGGTGACATTTATTCTTTTGCTGGCAGGCACATCGGTCTTTCTCGTTTTTGAATGGAATCATTCTTTTGCAGGGATGTCCGTGCCGGATAAGATAATACATGCTTTTTTTAATGCATCTTCTACCCGGACAGCCGGTTTTAATAGTGTTGACCTGACGCATTTTCATTACAATCGATCCTGTTTTACATCCTTCTTATGTGGATCGGAGGCGGAGCACAGTCTACTGCCGGAGGAATCAAAGTGAATGCCTTTACGGTAATTGTGATGAATCTGCGATCTATTTTGCGCGGGACAAACCGGGTGGAAATTATGGGACGCGAAGTGTCATCCAATTCTATCTTAAGGGCTAATGCGACAGCGATCACGTCTCTCGGTACATTGTTCCTGTTTACTTTTATCCTAACCATACTGGAACCGGATATTCCTCTTTTGTCATTGGTTTTTGAATGTTTTTCTGCAATCGGGACGGTCGGATCAAGTCTTAATACCAGTACACACCTCGGAAGTACAAGCAAACTTCTTGTCTCCTTGCTGATGTTTCTGGGTCGCGTTGGTATCATCGCGGTGTTGTTGGGTATTATTAAACAGAAGAAGAATACAAAATACAGGTATCCGAGTGAGGATATCATTATCAATTGATAACACATACGCAATTAAATATTTGCAGAGATGAAGTATATTGTGATAGGATTAGGAAATTACGGTTCGGCGATAGCGGAAGGGCTATCCCGGCTGGGGCATGAAGTGGTCGGAGTGGATACTTCGGAGAACAGAGTAGAGGCGATTAAAGATAAAATTGCTACAGCATTTATTTTTGATGCATCTGATGAGTTGTCACTCAATGTATTGCCGTTGGATAGTGTGGACGCGGTAATAGTGTCTATTGGTGAAAATTTCGGAGCGTCGGTTCGTGTCACGGCGATGTTGAAGCAGAGGGGAGTAAAGCATATCTATGCGCGTGCGATCGATTCTGTTCACCGGGCTATCCTGGAGGGATTCGGTATAGATCGGATCTTGACTCCTGAAGAGTATTCCGCAAAATCATTGGTAGATCAGCTTGGTGTGGCAGTCAAAATGATGCGTTTACATTTCGGAAAGGATTAATCGGTTTGCCGGTTTGTGGTTCCTGAAAAATTTGTAGGCCTTCAGGTCAAGGATTTAAACCTGAAGAAAGATTTTAATCTGGAACTGATAGCGGTGGCAAGAGCGGAAAATACGACTAATATTCTTGGCTTTTCCGTGTCCAGGCATAATAATGATGTTGCGGATAATATCGAATATATGATCGCACGGGATGATGAGTTGGTTTGTTACGGAAAAGATTCCGATTTTCGTTCGTTGTGGAGTTTTATCGGATAGTTTTGTTTGTCCGGTTTCAATGATTTACAGATGGGCAGTTTAATGCAAAATTGGTCTTATCCGGATATCATGCGGTTATACCGGGTAATAGTTTTCCGCACTCGTATCCTTCCTGATACAGGGAGGTCAGTTTACTGATATCTTTTTCGATACGATCCACCGTGACCGGATTCTGTGGCCGGATCACATAAACGGAACCTTCCTGTTCCAGTTTGTCCACCAAATCAAGCTGGGCATTGTAAACACTGTTCCGGTTGCTTAATGCTTCCTGCATTGCAGGATATTTCCTGTAAATGAAAGACGGGATTTTTATGTCTTTGCTTTGTTTCCGGTAGCCTTTATTACGGGTAAGTATCACAACGTTTCTTTTATATCCGAGTTTCATCGAACGTAATACCGGAATGGAGTCACAAATGCCTCCGTCAAGCATCGGTACATTATCCACATACGTGACGGGGCATAAGACCGGCAAACTGCTTGATGCTTTCGCAATGTCAATAATACGGTTTTTATCCGATTTTTCTTCGAAATATTCGGCTTTACCCGTCAGGCAATTGGATGTGACCATCTCGAACCGGCTTTGTGAGGCGAAATATGCATTATAATCGTAAGGGATAATATTGTCCGGGAATTCATGGAAAAGCAGGTCGAAATCCATGATATTCCTTTTCTTTAGATAGTGTCTGATACCTATATAGTTATACTTGTCTAATAAATCTATATTACTGTATTTTGCACGTCCCCTCTGTTTCGAAATATACGACAGACCATTGCATGCACCTGCGGAAACTCCGATCACATAAGGGAAATTTATCCGGTTATCCATAAAGAAATCCAGAACTCCGCAGGTGAATACGCCACGCATACCTCCTCCTTCAAGTACAAGGCCTGTATTTGTTGTGTCTATCATATGAATTATAGCCTAAAAGCGAAGAATCGGTTTTATCGTTACTCCATGATGTGAATCTTCAAAAGCTTTCTGGATATCATTAAAGTCATAGAATTTTACAAGTTTGTCTACCGGTAATCTCCCTTCTTTATAGTATTGAACTAATTCCGGAATAAATGTCTGGGGGTTTGACGCCCCTTCACTCAGTCCTGTGAGGGTTACACTCGGGTTTAAAATGAGCGCTTCAAGCGGGAGACTGATTTCTTCCGGTCCGGTTACACTGAGCAGAACTGCCATTCCTTCACGTCTCAGGCATCCGAGCGCCTGAAGTGTGACATTTGCAATGCCTGATGATTCAACACTGTTGTGAGCGCCACCTTCTGTAATTTTCTTTATGGCTGCTACCGGATCGGTTTCCTGGCTATTGATAACATGTGTCGCTCCGAGTTTTTTCGCAAGTTCAAGTCTTGACGGTACAATGTCTACTCCTATAATTGTACTGCATCCTGCGATAGCTGCAGCCATAATTGCGCTCATTCCTACACCACCGCATCCGAATACTGCGATTGAGGAACCCTTTTTCGGTTTGATACGATTCAGAACAGCGCCGGCTCCTGTCTGTACACCGCAGCCAAGCGAACATAAGTTGGCTAAATCTTCATCGGTATCGACATCCGCTTTTACCGCGTTACGCGCATCAATTATCACATGGTCGGCAAATGAACCCTGTCCGAAAAAAGAGGAAATTTCGGTTCCGTTCTGAGAAAATCTTTTTGTTCCGTCGTTATATGTCCCATCGAAAAACAATGTATTTAAATGATCGCATGCATACGGATGATCCTCATGGCAGTAGTCGCATTTACCACATGACGGAAACGACATAATGACGCGATCTCCCTTTTTCAATGAGGTCACTTCGCTTCCCACCTCTTCTACGATACCAACTCCTTCATGCCCCAGAATAATAGGTAATGTAACCGGAATGAACGAGTGTAAAGCTGCGGCATCTGTGTGGCATACACCACACGCTATGGTTTTAACAAGCACTTCTGTCGCTTTCGGCGCTGATAACTCTACTCCTTCCAGAGATAATTGACCCGACTGATGGGTTACTGCTGCGAATACTTTCATATTTTTCGATTTTATTTGGGTGAATATAATTTTTCAAAATTTTATCTGACCTTTTCTATCCAGGGATGAATGAGCCAGTCTCCTTTTTTGTTTTTAAAGAGCTTTTCCGTTGTTTTTAACAGATGATAGATATAGTATAATTGTTGTTCTTTTTCAATTTTGTAAAATATCCAGAAAAAACGTCCGAATACATAGCTTTTTGCATATTCGGCAAATGAATGGAAGCATGAAACGGCCATACGCCCGATAGAATCCATGTATTTCCAGGAAATTTTTTCATCAATATAACCTACCGTATAGCACCATCTGACAATGTTTACAGCACGTCCTATGGTCCCAGGCTCTCATATCTTCCGGAGAATATTTATCCTTGAAATAATTGAAAAAATCAAAGCGATTTTGAATATTAGTTTTTTCAATATTCAAATAATATTCCAGAATTAATCTCTTTTCTTCTTCACTTTCGTCTCTGTCTTCTAATAATTCGATCAATTCGTTATATCGTATGTCAAATAATTGCTGGGGGTTCGAGGATAGTTCGTATTCTTTGGAGTGTCCTTCCATTAATAACCATTGTATGGTATCAAATGTTGTTTTTTCATCAGTTATACCCCAGTCTTCTTCTAATGATTGCCGGTTTTTGTCCAGACGGATTTTATCATTTTTATCCTCTTCATCTCTGGTGTCGGTAGCCAGGGCATTCATGGGTTCCATGTTCATGAGAGATAAGATGCCGGATAGAAGAACCTGGAATTTTTTCCAATAATAGCTATCGGAAGCTATTACAGGGACCTTTATTCCTCCGTATTCACCTACTTTTTGAAGTATGGAATCCATTGCCTCAAAAGAGAATTCATTTCCTTTCTTTATTCCGGCAAATTCCCTGATGTATCTTTTTTGTTGTTTTATATTATTTCTGCCGGCTGCAGATATCATGGCACGAAAGAGATCGCCTAATATATGACCGAAACTCTCCTGTGGCATGTCGGAAGGAAAAGTCGGTTCACCTGTATTTATCAGTTCATTTTTTGATGAAACGGGGTCATTCATAAGTTATATAAGTTGTATTTATATTCTTGTTTTTAATAGCGAAGAATGTCTTTTATCTGCTTGTATTTGAAAAATAGTAGAATTACATCGCAGAATTTATATTTCTCTACGGCAAACATACAATTTTTTTTAATATCAGACAGGTTTAACGAACCTATTTTTTTTTTTAAAGCTGTTTCTATATCGAATTCCTGATTGAAAAAAGACACAAAATAGGGGGGATTTGTATTAAATTTATACATTAAAAAAGAATGTTGAAGAAATATGTTATACAACATAAAAAAGTGGTCGTTTCTGAATGTTTTTTGGTATATAGGTTGTAACTTTGTGGTGCAAAAACAGAAGATAATCATTAAAAAGTTACTTTATGGGACTAACAAAAATATTTAAAGACGGATTATGGAGCAAAGAGGTTAATGTCACTGATTTTGTGAAAACGAATATAACTCCTTATGAAGGTGACGCATCCTTTCTTGTCGGGGCAACCGACAGAACCAAACGCATCTGGGATTTATGCATGCAGGCTGTAGCGGAAGAACGTGCCAATAACGGCGTGCGTTCACTGGATAACAAGACCGTATCGACAATTATTTCACATCGGGCGGGCTATATTGACAAAGAGAGCGAGCTGATTGTCGGATTGCAGACGGATGAATTATTGAAACGTGCTATAAAACCATATGGTGGAATCAATATTGTAGAAAAAGCCTGTAAAGAGAACGGGATTGAAATTGATGAAAAGGTAAAAGATATTTTTAAGAATTATCGAAAGACGCATAATGACGGTGTCTTTGATGTATATACGGACGAAATCCGTTCTTTCCGATCCTTAGGTTTTATCACAGGATTGCCTGATAATTATGCCCGGGGGCGGATTATTGGTGATTACCGTCGTCTGGCTCTTTATGGTGTTGATCGCCTGATTGAAGCAAAGCAGGATGATTTGAAACGTCTGACGGGACCTATGACAGATGCGCGTATTCGTCTTCGTGAAGAGGTAGCCGAACAGATAAAAGCTTTGAACGAGATCAAAATCATGGGTGGGTATTACGGCCTGGATCTGAGTCGTCCGGCTTATACGGCTCAAGAGGCTGTTCAGTGGGTGTATATGGCTTATCTTGCAGCGATAAAAGAACAGGATGGCGCTGCCATGTCGCTCGGTAATGTGTCTTCATTTCTTGATATTTATCTTGAATATGATCTGGCGAACGGAAAGATTGATGAAACATTTGCACAGGAGCTGATTGATCAGTTTGTGATCAAGCTTCGCATGGTGCGCCATTTACGAATGCAGTCATATAATGAAATTTTTGCCGGAGATCCGACATGGGTGACAGAGGCGCTTGGCGGACGATTCAATGACGGACGTACAAAAGTGACAAA
>JAITVS010000227.1 GCA_031285685.1 Tannerella sp. | reverse complement strand
ATCATATCACCGGATTCGATACATGCCCCCTAACAAAAAAATAGAACCTGCAAAAGACGGCCAGTTTCCTGATCGAACAGAATCGGAAAATACGGAAAAGCAGAATTTTCAAAATTGGCCTCATGCCAAAGTAGAGGGCTAAAATCAAATATAAGCTACATCTGATATGCATTCAATGATTTAACGGCAACCAAATTAAATGGATTATTATCTACTTCTATATTAAAGTCATACTTTCCATGCATATTCACATGTTGCCAGGAGAGCATGGAACTGTTTTTCAGTAAATCTATCTGTTTTTGAAATTCTGGGGGATTGGTTATTTGGGATAGCTTTTCGGAGACAAACAGATAATTCCAAAGTATGATTGAGTTCTGGATTAAATGTCTGCATCCGACCGCTATTTCCTGTTCCTCCTTTGTCGCATATTTCAACTCCTGATTATTCCCAAAGAAAACAGCTTTAGCAAAAAGATGGGACAATTCTACGCGGTTGAGCTGTTTCTCAATATTCTGCCTAAGAAGAACCTCATCATAATACTTCAATAGAAATATGGTTTTATAAATCCGTCCGACTTCTTTAATTGCTTTATATAATGGATTTTGTTTTGAGTAGGAACTCAACCGTTTGAGAATATTGGATGGCAGGGATTCCTTTAATTTGATGGTGCAAAGAAGCCGTAATATCCTGTCCCATTGTTCCACAATTATTTTTTCATTGATATAGGAACTTTGAGCCGGAAGTATCCTATATTCCTGACTTTCATAATATTTTCCTGTTTTATCCTTAAATGTATATAATATCTGTTCGTGATATCTCTTTATTCTGGGTGTAAACTGCACATCCAGCAAGTAGCAAATTCCGAAAATAGTTTCGCTATATCCATGAGTATCCGTCGAATGGGTATCACTTATGATATTGTCATTATGAAACAGTCCGTCTATCAAATAGTTGGACTCTCTTTCAGATGGACTGATGACTGTATTAAAATACAACCTGCCTTTTTCATCAATAAAACTGTAAACAGAAACACCTTTTCCTGTCCGGAAATATTTGGGAGAATGGGTGGCATGTAATGATGGAATAGTTACATCAAACTTTTGTCCATCACTGGATGTATTCAATTTATCTTGGTTTTCAAGATATATTGTCGATAATGGCAAGCTGTCTGTCAGTGAAATAATTTTCCGGTTGGCTTCATCAACGGTCTTCTTGCTGTAAAACCAGCGGACAATGTATTCCAGCCTGTCTGCGGTAATTTCGTCGGATATTTTTCCCATCCTTCTGATTCCGATGTTGCATCCCAAAGCTATAGTGGCGGCGTAAAAAGCTTCATCAGAGGGTGTACTTTTACTGTTCTTCCTGTTATAGTGGGCAAATGATGAAATATAATCGGTACAATACCTTATATCCGACAACACTTTTGTCAGGGGTATATATCTATCCGCTCCAATAATTCCATGTATAATTCCATCCTGGAAATTGGCTCTTTTTGGTGTTGTTACTTTGGGAAGACCTTTTGAACTGAATTTAAGATATTTATTATCTGTAATATTCTCATTGGTAGCTTTATACTGATTATCGGTAATGTCTTTTAAAAGCCTGATTATTTCCTGTGGGCCTTTATTCAACCTTTCAAGCCCGGCACGTAAGATTAACTCTTCCCGGTTCTCTTTCCACCGTTTTGAGTTTATCAAATAATCATCCACTGATTTGTATCTTTCAGAGAATAACAAATTTAGCGAACCGGATTTGATGTGATCAAATACAGCTTTGCACAGGAGTACTTTATACAGGTTATAATTAAAATATCCATCCTTTCCTGACAACCGATTCCTGTCAATTTTACTCATAAATTCCAGCGGAATTTTACGGTTATTGATTTTAGATTTCTTTTGCCGGTAATATTCGATAGCTTTATAGACATTGGTATCTGAGCTTTGCGGATTAAATTCCAGAATCAGCAAAATTCCGGATACCCGGTTCAATAATTTTCGGCATCCTTTTTCTAATTCTTCATGAAATATACAGTCTTTCAAACTCTTCACTCCGGTATTTTCAAGTTTATCCAGTTCTTTCAATATTTCATCATTGCGGTTGGCATCTCCGTTGTTTAAAACAGCCCTGATTAGTTTCATTTTTTCAGAATCAAGCCCGGGAAAAGAAAATACGATGTCTCTGATTTCATTCAATTTGTCCTTGGAGCCGGCAATTATATTTCTGATTTTGGTTACCTGCTCCTGCTTTTTGTAGTTCATGTCTTTTTGCATGAATATTTCAATTACGGATTTTTCGGCATCGTTGTAATATTTTTGTACTGCCTGCAGGAAAGTATCAACGAAATAATCCTGACGTATTTTATACTGGTAAGTGATGAATGATGTCACATACAATCGCTTACTCCCAATGTCCCTGATTGCATCAAACTGTATATGTTCCGCTTTTAATACCCATATAGCATAATAGTTGATCAGTTCATTGGATATAATACCTGATTTGAAAAAACCTGAAAGGTTGTCATGCAGTTCCTTTATCCGGCTAAAATCAGCAATACTCTGTTTTATCTTTCCGGGGGTTATCGATTGTTCAATATTTTTCAGGTATGTTATAAGATAAGGATTTTTTGCGGATACCTCCAGAGAGTCATCTGCCGGTAAATTCATAAATCCATCCAGCATGTCTTTTTGTTCCGGTGTCAATGTATTGTCAATAATCTTGACCAAGTCATTTTCAAAAAGATTGAGCGATTTTGTAATAACCTTCGCAAACAAGTTGTATCCGGGTACTTCTATTCTTTTCTCATCCAAGTAATCCAGCAAAGAAAAAAATATTTCCCTGGGGGTTAATGACGTTTTCACTAATTCGGATGCTTCTTTTGCAAATAAAACCATACTGTCTGAAAAAGAATTATATCCGTTCTTTTTCAGAATAAACTGCTTGTGATAATTACAAATTGCTATACTGTAATGCTTTTGAATCCTTATTTCTCTTTCTCTTTTTACGCCTAAAAGTTTTTTCACATACTCAATATCCTCTCTATAGTGTTCCGGAAGAAAAAACTTTTTTCGCGACATAAAATAACCCTCATGCAATATATATCCTATTTTTGTCTCTAATTTTCTGAACTTTATGCTATTTTCAGGAAAGACAAAAAATTGTACTCTTTCTTCCTCATTGAAACAGGGAGGTCGGTCGAATAATTCCATTTCATTATCTTTCAGCAGGGTTAATGCAGTCATGATAAACTATACGTTCAATGATTTGTTATCACTTGTCTGTTGTATGCTTTTGTCGATTCTATAAAAACTGGTTTTACTTATGTCGGCCATTTTACATGCTTTATCAACAGGAATACTTTTTGCTTCATAGAGATGTTGGGCATAATGATACTTTGCAACCGTTTCGCAACCGTTTCCTTCTTGGCGCCTTTGGGCCTGCCAGGCAACTTTTTCCGTATCCGGGCATTGGTAAGCCCTGCCTTTGTACGTTCGCTGATCAGGCTGCGTTCAAATTCGGCAACGGCACCGAATATCTGGAGCAGGAAACGTCCGTTGGAACCGGTTGTGTCGAATTCAGCCTCGCCAAGACTTTTGAATTGTATCCGGTGACGGTTGAAATAGTCTATCAGCTCTACCAAGTTTTTCAGCGAGCGAAATATTCGATCAATTTTGTAAACCACAACCATATCTCCCGGACGAAGATATGATTTCATTTCTGTTAATCCAGTCCGGTCTTCTCTTGCACCGCTTGCTATGTCGGTATAGATTTTTTCACACCCGAATTCTTTGAGAAAATGTATCTGGTTTTCCAAAAATTGCTCTTGTGTGGATACAC
>JAITVS010000140.1 GCA_031285685.1 Tannerella sp. | reverse complement strand
CGACTATGTAAGTACAGACACTCTTTTCTATGCAACCAACAGAGCATTGGCAAACTTGGGAAAAGGACTGTGCATTAAATACTCTCATATTGCTGCTTAATTTTGATTATTTACTTATTAAGATTTATGTTATAAGGCGTCAATGATATAGACACCCTTTCCGGTTCCAATCCAGATTTTTCCATCCGGGGCTTCTTCGATGCAGAAAATAGAGTTATCATTGTCTTCTTCCGGAATATTAACAGCCAACCATTCTTCTTTGTTATATACCAGTATCGTTCTGTTGTAATGTAGTATGCACCAGACATTATCTTTGCTATCGATGCTTATGTGGCGGATATCTCCAAGCGGGCTGGTGATTGTTCGGATGGTTTCTCCGTCGAAAGTGAACAAGTGAGGCCCATTTTGTATCATTGATGAAAGAAGGAAGCTATTCACTGTATAAATAGGTTATGACTGTCAGTACATGAATTGCCTAAATAATAAGGTTTGAAACCGAACTGTTCTTCGGAGTATTCCGTTATTTTACCATTGGTTAATTTTACCAGACGAATATCGTTTACGGAATTATTCAGACCAACCCAAATATCATTTCCGGCAATTGCAATACTACTGACTAAATCTCCGGGCAATGTGGAATTTTCTCGAGTAAAGATATTCCATGTGTCGATGCCATCAAACTTGACAACGCCTCCTGATTGAAAACGGCTGGAAGCGAACCAGAGATTTTCTTGTGCATCGATATTGATGGAATGAACAAAGTCTTCCGGTATAGGTGAGTTTGCAGAATTATACAGGCTGAAATTCTTTCCGTCGTATTTAATTAAACCGTCACTTCCGATCCAAATATTATCTTTGCTGTCAATGGCAATGCAGTTGATCACCATATCATCGGAAAACGGAGAATTTAACCGGAAGAATTTCTTCCTTTTCTGTCCTGAAGCTATCCTCACCGGAACATGAAGAAAGTCCGAGAATAATTGCGATAATAGAAATAAGTATTGATGCTGTTCTCATGAGTTTTAGCGGATTAAAATCAGTACCTGATTGACATTTGGTTAAAATCTGTCTTCTTCCGGAATTATTTTATCGTATCAATTTCCCGGCATCATCCAGCCATTTTATAAACATCGCCCATTCCGCTGCGCGTTTTTGTTTGTTTTCTTCGCGTGCTGCGATATTTTCTGGGGTAATATTTGTTATTGTACCTCCGGTACCCGGCTTTTCTATCTGAGTAATGACTACTTTTCCGTCGATTGTATCTCTTACGGTTATGATTTCATTGGGTATTTCTATTTCAACAACTTCCGGATAGCCGTAGTTTAGGTAGTATTTGCCGTCTATGCCGGGCGCATGCAACACTAAGTCGTTGATCAAATAAGATGCTATTGGTAAAATATACTGAACATTGAATAAGTTGTTTTCATCAAGATAAAATGTCAGATCACCTGTTAGACCACTAAAAGAAACGTTTTTATTGAAAATGATTTCTCCGGTAGTCTCGTTGAATGATCTGATATCATCACCCGTGAAAATGATTTTTCCGTTCTCTTCACTGTTCACATTTCCATAAGTTTTCACGAGAAGTGAATTTTTGTTTTTTTCAATAGAACGGTTTTCTTCTCCCGAACAAGAAACAATACCCAGGAAAATAATTGTAAATAAAATAAATGCTAAATTTTTCATACTGATAATGGTTTTAAATTGTTTGTATTATGCTTACTGATTTCACACCGATAAAATTACAACTGAAAATATTCGGACAGTGTTAAATCGGGGACACAAAACAGACACTTTTTAATTTTTAGTCCTCTGAATATATTACTTGATGAAAAAATCAAGATAAAAGTCTTTGTCATCGAACGATGCCTCTATCCGGTATTTTCCTTCTGAAGAGAATGTGACGGGAATAATATATGACGAATTATTGTTGCCGGAAATAGTTTCTTCAAAGACAATCTGTAATTCGGAATCCATGAGGCAAAAACTCAATTCGGAAATTTCTTTTTCAAAATTCACGGATAAAGAGCCGCTTCTTAAACATAAATCCGTGTCGTTGCTTGTCAGGAAACTTCTATTCGCCACCCTGTCATTACCTATGCCCCAATGTCCTTTTCTTTTCAGGAATATACTATTGTAATTATCAGATATTGACAGGGGGCTGTCTGCCGACAATTCAATTGCTTCATTATTGTCGTCGCATCCGGTGAATATGCCTATCATAAATAAGAATAGAAGCAGAAATTTAAAATACTTCATGTCAGGTGATTTTAAAATGTTTATCACAAATGTACAAAAAAAATGAATCACCTATGAAAAACGCAGGACACAAAAAGAACATTCTTTTCAGAAATCTTGTATCCCACTATTTGCAATCATGAAGAAGCTATGCATTATTAAGGGTTGTTTTCGTTTTTAGGATAGATTTTTAACGGAACAGCTTATTCCCTGTACCGGCCTTCTTTTTTGAGTTGTTCGATAAAAAGATTCCATCCAGGTTCGATCGCTTTCCAGTTCTTTTCACGCTCTGCATCTAAAAATGTCCAATCCCATAAGCTCTCATCCCTATCTTTCGGATCCCATCGAGGGTATCCTTTGCCGATATAATAGTATTCTCTTTCCCCTATGTATATGTATTCCCTTTCACACTCACATCTCGGATCCGGAATATGAGTAGTGCCTTCGTACTTGCTGCAATATTTGCAAACTCTTTTGACTTGCCAGCTTCCCTCTCCTGACTCTGAAGTTATGCAAGGACGATTTATTCCTATTGATGAGAAACTCGTAACTGTCTCAAGCCTTAAAAGTTCTTTATCATCCAGAAATACAACTAAATATTGATAACGAAAAGGAGGAAAGCCACATATTGGGGGTGGCGTAGTTTTAACTTTTAATTCTCCGGTTGTTGCATTATACCATTCAATCTCATTTCCCGTACACCAGATGGAACCGCCATCTTCTTGTTCACTACTATAAGTTTGGGCTTCCGACTGATCATTAAGCGACACAAACTTTAAAGCAGAAACTGTATTGTGATCGTTTTCTTCGCTACAAGAGCAAACACACAAAATACATATCAGTAAAAACAAATAATTCTTAACCATAATAATTAGCGTTTTAAAAATTTTCGAGAATATATAATACCATCAATATCTATTACACATATATACAAACCATTGCCTAAAGCATTTCCATTGAGTGAAAAAGAATGTGCGCCTGCATCAAGTACCCTGTTATTTAGTATTGTTTCTACTAAAGAGGAATTTTGTGAATAAACTCTTATAGAAACCATAGCTGTAGCTTTCAAATGTAACTTAATGGTCGAATTATCAGATACAGGATTGGGTGAAATAGTAGCAATATTGTCATTGTCAATCGCGTTTGTCGTCGGATTAGATGTCTCGCCTCTTCTCAATATAACTTTGTTTAAGAGCTCCTTAATGTATTTTTTGACAAATGTTTCAGGCATTGGCGCTATGTATCGTCCGGATTTATCATAACTATTGCCAGACCATTCTTCTTTTATTTTTTCTATTACAGGTGCGTATTTGTCTTTTACGATTTCACAAAACAAATATTCAGTAATGTATTTTTCAGAAGTCGCTTCATCATCTCCAAAAACTATTTGTGCAAAGAAAATAATACATTCTTCCATATTCTTTTTTCCATACTCCATAAGCCTGAGGCCTTCATCTGTTTCAATATATTTGTATGGGTTGCTATGGATAGACAACTCCGGGGAATGTATTTTTTCTTTCCAATTATTATAAAGTGTTTCAAGAGTAGAAGCAGACCGCGTTTTTACAGCATTAGATGTGATCAGATCCATTTGATTTGCATCCAGTTCTACATTCTCTATTACTGTTAATCCCTTTTCGATTGACTCCGCCATGGTGAAAGTCGGAGTCAGTGAATTACTTCTTGCATGACGTAAAGCTATAGCATTCATCCTTTCTGAATTATCCGGATTCGCCGGTGTGGAATACATGCTTATTTCATCAGGGTTTTTATTTGCATCTCTGTAATAAGCAATAATATTACCATATCCAAAGCCGGGGGTAGTATTTGGGCCTGTTAATGCATTTCTTGGATGAAATACCCTTACATTTTGACCACATTTACTTTCCCAATCGTAGCCATGAGGATTATTGTTGGCCAATAAACGAACCGATGTGTGAGATGCATCGGCGATATAGCTGTTGTGTGACCACAATGCTATTTCACCATTACCTGCATGTGCCTGATTTCGTGTATAGGTTGTAGCTCCGACATATCTGGATGGATTGTTGCCAAAATAATTATCCCAACTACTCCAAACATTACCGGAGCCATTTAAATAGGATATTCCATAACCCATTTGCTGAATCCATCCAGTGTGTATACCTCCTGACCAGGCATGACAGTTGTACTCTATTTTTACTGGTGCTGATATCATAGCATCCGCTATTTTTAGATTAGGAAAGAGTATGGGGTCAACACTACTTTTAGGTTTTCCGGTAGGGACATTCCCGTACGCATCACAATTACCGAAATAGAAACTCATGGCGCCTTCTGCCGAAATTAACATGCTAAAAGTTTCAGACCCGGGTTTATTTAATTGTATCCGTGCATCGTCAAACCATTGAAAATCCATCGGATTGGTATAAAAATACGGACCTCCCTTGAATTTCATTTGATGATTATTTGCGGAAACATTCTGAAGTAACCAGATCGCAGGAATGCCGGTCGTATAAGCGGTGAAATAATTTAAAGCGTCACGGTTGGCGGTGTGGTGGCTGACATCAAACATAAAGCCGGAAACAGGCACGCCGGAATTAAGTATGGAACCGTTCTGATAAACATTAACAAGTCCCTGTCGTCCTAAAGTTGATGAGGCATAGGAGCCATTGTATGCACGGATTACCAGATAGTAATTACCTGCCGGGATGTTTGAAACGCTTATCCGGGAATGATTACCATAACCGGTGTCGTCATCATTTGACCATGAATAGTTGTGCGGATCATCCGTTTTGTAGAGATACATGACAGGGTCAACGGAATAGTATGTATCTCCACTTATCGGCGCAGTATTAAATGTATAACTTCCTGCCGACAGATTCAATAATCGATAATAAGTGTACACAATCGGCACATTCGATCTATGTGATATAATGCCCTCCGGATTGGGAAATACATGCGGAATCATCTGCCAATGACTACTATGCGGAAACATGGCAGATCGTGTCGAGAGAGTATTGTCAGCATCAATACTTTCTCTTGCACTCCGATCAATATCGTCTTGCGATTCCTTTTCTGACGGTAAGGTGCGTTTCGGATTGGATTTCAGATAAGCAATGAAATTATCGTACTCTTTGTTTTGGGTCATTAAACTCTTTTCAGATTCGGTAATTCGCACGGCATCAACTATCGGATAATATGGTGCATCCGATTCAAAGCGAATAATATTGTTGCCCGCTTGCAAATGAACAGTCTTTACCTCTTTCAATGACACCAGTTCCCAATCCAATTTTGTTTGATTAAGTGTGCCAATAAACTTATTATTCAAATATACCCTTACATCAAGAATCTCTATCCTATTATCTTTTTCTATTTTTTCGGCAGAGAGATTTTTTGCGAGTTTTTCAACGTTATTTGCAGGCAGTATATGAGCCGCAAAATAATAAATTCCGCTACGCTCTATCTCCATTTCAAATGTTTTTGAAAGCTGTTTTTTTGCACTTTCAAGTGAGGATGAGTTTTTTGAAGTTGGTTCTTCATAATTGGATTTGGTGAAGAATAATCCATTTTCTATCAATATTCCTTTGTCTTGTTTTTCGAATAGTTCGTTTTTCGAAAACTCTGCCAAGGAAGTCGTTTCTTTCTGCAACCCATTTTGACCATAAGAGTTTACGGAAAGAATTAGGACTGCAATCATCATAAATACATTATATGTTTTCATAGCATTTTATATTTTCAGGTGTATAAATTGGTGAGCCATAAATGATTTTGTTCCAACAAAAATACGAATAAAAGTATTCAAATAGAAAAAAGAAAGACACAAAAAAGACACATTTTTTTCGAAAAAGGATCCTATATGGTTGCTGCATATATTTTTTTTGCAGTGAAGTTATCTTGACTTTTAGAAATTAGCATAAAAAAAAGGAAGCGTTAATTTTGTAATCGCTAAAAAACAAATAAAAAACGCTTCCTATGTACAAAGTACTCAGCAAAGATACGATTGT
>JAITVS010000139.1 GCA_031285685.1 Tannerella sp. | reverse complement strand
TCTAAGTTAATGATTCCTAGGGGATTGAACAAATGTTAATGCATTTATTTTATTGATAATAAATATTTTAAACATCTTGCGATTCGTTAGGTTTTCAACTACTGATTCGCATGAATAATTGATTCCGGAAGCAATGCTGACCGGGGAATTACCTTCAATGCATATCTTATTTCCTGATGTGGATATTTTGAAATAAGATTGTTTTGTCTTTTTATTGAGAATCAATCTTATTTGCTCCTCATGTCCAGGCATTAAGCGAGATACCAGACTATTAATTGCAGTTGAATTTTTTTCCGCAGAGATCGAATTACTAAAGATTATGAATAAAGTGAATACCAGAATTTTTTTCATTTTTTTTCGTATACGTATATTTCTATTTTGATAAATTAAATGCGACATAATAATAATTTAGTGTGAGTCCGATATATAGAGAATTGCATCGGACTCACACTAAATAAGTATTATTTCCAAATTTATTCATTCCCGGTCTTATAACCCGGATTTTGTTTTAAATTCGAGTTCAGGGATAAGTCATCCAACGGGATCGGATAAAGATAGTATTTATTTAACCAGCCTGGATTGGGTGTTGCAAAGACGGTAATGCGTCCTCCGTCTTTGGACGGATCCAGTATGCTCATGGCGAAATTCTTTGTGCCATCTAACTCGGGGGTACGACTCATATAAGTGATATGGCGGGAATCTTCATAGTCACTTTTGAGTACATAAACTCCCAACAACTGTTTGCTTATATAATGTCCTTTGCCCCATCGGCGAAGATCATCGAAACGGAAGCCTTCACAATACAGTTCTACGCGGCGTTCACGACGAATTTCCCATAAAACGGGATCAACTTCGTAATCTGTGGGACCGACTACAGGATCTGACCCGGTTGAATGTCCTCCTTTATCTCGCTTAGGGTCGAAATCTGAGGTGATGTTTGCAATAACCATATCGGCGATACCGGCACGTTTACGTAATACGTTTATTGATTTATCCGCCTCGGCCTGATTGAATTTTCCAAGTTCCCATGCAGCTTCGGCATGATTGACCATCACTTCTCCCATACGATAAATCGGAGCGTCGTTTGTGCCCTGGGATGTTTGATTATCAGGAGTGTATATTTTATAGGGATAATAACCTCCGACAGACACATTATACCCTTGCCCCATATTATAGCGGGCATTCCTGAAGTGAGGTATTTCACGCACCACTTCACTGTTCCATTGCATGATAGGTAATGTTTTAACCGCTTTGGCCGTACTCAACGTTTCCATCAAATTAACATATTCCTGATCTTCCGGAACCAGAATCGAAGCGGCAAAACGAGGATCCGCCGGAGAGTTATAGTACCAGATGGAGTCCATGTTCTTGTTTTGAGGAAAAGTCGTATTTATCCGGTAGGGTGGAGCGATAGAATAATACAAACGATTGTCACGATTCCGGAATTCGACAATCATTGTCGTATCGCCTGTAGTTTTATTTCCCTGATAAACGGCGCTTGTCCATATCGGTTTGCCGTCTGTACACAAATACGATTGTACCAGATCCGAACTTGCTTCATACCAGGACTCGGAAGAACCCATTGTTCTCATAATCCCGTGACCTTTGGTAGGGATGTAGACTTTGAATAAGAAAACGGTAGGTATGGTTGACAAGTCTTCGGAATTAAAAACCTCGTTATAATTATTATGTACGTCCGGGAAATCTTTTATTAATGCGGAAGAAGCATCGTAACTGGCTTGCAGATATACATTCGGATTTCCTCCGGCTGTCTTGTGATATTTTTCCCAGGTGCCTTCAAACAGTCCAAAGCGTGATATGAGGGCATTTACCGTATTTATATTCACAGTATTAGTACCATCTCCTGCTGCTTTGATATTTTTCTGGGCATATTGCAACATTTCCAGAATCTTCTGGGCGATTTCTATCCTCGGAGTTGCCGGACCATACAAAATATCTTTGTCTTGTTCGTTATCGGTCAAAACATGTTCTTCCCAGATTACGTCGCCAAATAAAGACATTAATCTGAAATATTCCTGGGCTTTGAAAAAATAACAGACGCTTCTCCAGTGAGCTTTGTCTGCATCGCTCATCGGCACATTGTCTATATTATCAAGCATCACATTGACCGTGCGTATATTTGTATAATTCCACGCTTTGCTGAGAGTCTTTTGGCTTCCTTTGCTTGTGCCGGTCGGTTCTACTACTTTGTCCCATGCATACTGATTGGTCGATCCTCCGTTAAATCCGTTGTCCGAATAAGTATCCATGAAATCGTTATTCAATACATAACCTTCATACCATCCGTAAAATTGCCAAGCGTAGGTTTTGCAATTGTCATACGAATTGAAATAGGTTGCTTCCGTTTCTTTATCTTTGGGATATTTTTGCAGGAAATCGTCATTACATGAGAAAACTGAGAATCCCGCTAATAAAATCATGATATATTTTTTCATAACTTATGTTCTCCTTTCTTTAAATTAAAATATCAGATTCAAACCGAATGAAAATTTCCGCATTAACGGATAAGACCAGTTACCGGACCCGGAATCTCCCTGAATAGCTCCATTCATGTTTAGATCTCCAGGTTTTGCAACATACATATCCGGATAATATCCGGTTGGCAAGTGATCCCATGTGTATAAATTCTCACCACTGATGAAAAATTTCAGTGTTTGAACATATAATCTGTTACAGATATGCTTTGGTAATGTATATCCTAATGTTACATTTTTCAGGCGGATAAAAGAACCATTCTGTAAATACTTAGTTTGGGTTCTGTTGTTTGCGGCATTATTATCGTCCACATTGGTCATTTTAGAACCATAAATCCGGGGCCAGTAAGAATTGTCCCCGTCTTGTTTCCAATAGTCGGCCTGATAATCGAACACAGATGAAACAAATGTTCCGTTGGGAGCCCAATAATTCGGCATGACCAGGTCACGTTTGCCAACACCATTGAAAAAGAACGAAAGGTCAAAATTGTTCCATGAAACGCCTCCTGTCAGACCGAATTGATAACGTGCGGTATTATTTCCTATAACACGCATATCTCCCGGATTGTCATAACGATTGGTACCATTATCAATGATACCATCGGGTTCTCCGTCTGCTCCCCCTCCAAGATCCTTAAATAAAATATCGCCCGGATTAGGATTTGCATATCCTCTGACATAAGGGATTCCCGGCAGAAGTTTTCCATTGGAATCGAAATCTGCTGCCGTATAGTAACGATCAGTTACGTATCCCCAAATTTCTCCGTATTTCATATCTTCACGAAGGTATAATTGAGAATTAGAGGTATTAATTAATAATCCGGTCGGATTGTCATATCTCGTGATTGTCGCTTTGGAGTCATATATGTTAAAACCAAGGTTGTAGCGAATTTTTTCTCCTATTTTACTGTTCCATTGTACGGATAATTCCCAGCCTTTGGATCTGAGGTCTGCTGCATTGGTGTTAGGATAATTTACCCCTAATGCAGAGGGAGATATGGCCGCCGGAGCCAACATGTCCTTTGTATCACGCTGGTACCAATCGAATGTAGCATTTAATTGATTATTGAACAAACCTAAATCAATTCCAAAGTCCAACGTCTCAACAGTTTCCCAGGTGTATTTTGCCGAAACCATACTCGGCGCTCCCATAGAGGTCACATAATTGGTTTGTCCCGGAAGGATCCAGTTCGATTTCGTATCGCTGGTTTGTGTCATAGGCGTCATGGTTGATAAATAACCATAGAGATTGTCTACGTTTTGATTTCCGATCGTACCCCATGTTACTCTTACTTTCAGATTAGACAGAATATCTCTGGTAGATTCCATAAAAGATTCTTCGGTGATCCGCCATCCGGCAGCAAATGAAGGAAAGAAACCAAAACGGCCATCTTTATTAAAACGGGAAGAACCGTCGTAACGTCCGCTGGCTTCAAATAGATAACGTCCTTTATAATCATAATTGGCACGATAGAAAAGACCTCGGACTGCATATTCTTTAAAGCTGTCTGTAGTAATTGGGGTTCCGTTTGCCAGGGTTAATGAAGGTAAACTTTGATCAAGCAAGTCTTCTTTTTTGCCGTACAACGATTCATAGTAATAACTTTCCTGATTATATCCGGCCATCAGCGTTATGTTGTGTATATCTTTAAATGATTTTTTATAAGTTCCGTAAATATTGATTGCGTTTGTAGTTGAAAACCATTGATTCATATAATAGTTGTTCACTGTTCTACTGGTAAGTGTCGCATTTGATACGGAGTTGATTGACTTATAAATCAGTTGCGGCATGCTTTCAGACGCCCAATCTCTATTAAAGCTGTATTCTCCGATAACTTCCATTCCTTCAAACGGTTTAACAATTGCCCGTCCGAGTATACGCGTTACATTCCCCCTATTAATTTTGGGGTCATCTAACATAATAAGATTCCGTGGGCTATTATAGGGCAATTCGTCTCCCGTAACCGAAACTCCATTACCCAAAAGGGCCATTGGCTGATAATTACCGGCATAATACCAAAAATTACTTCCTTCAGCAGAACCTTGTGGCGTAGAAGTATTGGAATCAGAATAACGGACATCAATCTGTCCTGTAAGCCACTTTGTCGCGTCCATACTCAAAAATACAGACATGCTATAGCGCTTGTATGAATCACGATCACTATATAGGATTCCATCTTCATCCACCATTCCGAAAGAAGCCCGGTAAGAAGATTTTTCACCACCTCCTGTAAGCGAAATATTGTGCTGTTGTTGAAAACCGGAATTAGAAAGCATATCGTTATAGGCGTCCGTTTTTGCCAGATTATACCGGATTCCCGACAGCATGGCGTAACCTTCTGAATATAGGCCTTTATTGTAATAGTCGTCCATAAAGCCTAACCAGGCTTCTGTATTTTGTCCTCCGTAGTAGCTGGCCAGATTGAGGTCATTGTATACTTGTACTGTGGAATAAGGGTTAATTTTTTTCGGCAATGTTGCTGCTTTTGAGAAAGCGAAATTATTCGAATAATTTACCCTGATTGGTGTGTTTTTCTCCGCCTGCTTTGTTTTAATCAAAATAATACCGAAAGCGGCGCGTGCCCCGTATACAGCAGAAGATGATGCATCTTTCAAAACAGATATACTTTCGATATCATTCGGATCTACCATTGACATGTCCATTGGTACATTGTCTACCAATACTAATGGCCCCTGATCGGAATTGTTGATGCTGGTTACACCGCGAATATTCATATTTGAAACTACTCCGGGCTTCCCATTATTCTGGCTGATTTGTAATCCGGGAATTGTACCTTCCAAAGCTTGCGTTGTTGAAGCAACCGGACGATTTCCGAGTACGTCATCCATTTTTACAGTGGAAACGGCTCCTGTAAGATTGACCTTTTTCTGTGTACCATACCCTACAATCACTACCTCATCTAAAGATTGTGTATCTTCTTTCAAATTGACGGTAATTGTACTATTAGCTCCAATAGTGATTTCCTGGGGTTTATATCCGATATAAGAAAAAACAAGAATTTCTCCGGAATTGGCTTGTATAGAATACTTTCCATCTATGTCGGTGATCGTGCCCCGGGTGCTGTCTTTAACTTTCACAGAGGCTCCGATAACGACATCTCCCGTTTGATCGGTTATGACTCCGGTTATGTATTTCTCTGTCTGTTGAACGGTATCCGGAGAGCTGCCTTTCCGGAATAAATAGATTTTCCCATTTTTTATTTCAAACGCTAAAGGTGTTCCGATTACAATTTTTTCCAATACGTTTTTTACTTCCGTATCGGAAAAATCCAAGCTTATTTTTCTGTTGACATCGACAACCTGTTTACTGTATGCAACATCAAGTCCGGTCTGCTTGGTAATTTCTTTCAGTACCTGTTCGACCGGCTCATTATTGACAGATATGGAAATCTTTTGAGCGGTTATGGTTGCCGTAAAACTTAAAATAAGTACGGCAAAGAGGAGTTTTTGCCGATAATTATGTTTATGTATTTTCATTTTCTTTATTTTTAATTGTTGGTATCAGAAATTTTAATTTCATTGAGGAAGTCCTGTGTAAGGGAGTAACCAGCCGGGTGTTTTTTAAGTTGTATTATTCATGACGACACATTATTAAGGTGAATACATAATTTATTTCTCTCATGTTTAATGGACACGTGAGAAATAAAAAAGGATGAGTTTGGGTTAAATTTTAGTTATTTTCCAATATTTACCTTAATAACCTTGTCTTGTTCTTCGAATCTGACCGGTGTGATTTTTTCGAGTTCTTTCAAAATAAGTGATAAGTCTGTGTGATTGGTACGCAATACATAGGTGTATTTCATTACGGCGGCGTCCTCAACAATAAATGTGACATCGAATCGCCGGCTTAGCGTGGATATTACTTCCGATAAGGGAGTATTGGAAAATATCAGGACGTTATTTTTCCATGCGGATGAAGTAGTGATTGATTCCGGATACGTGATTTCGTATTTTCCTGTTGAACGGTCATAGATTACTTTTTCTCCGGGTTGGATGGTAAACGGCATAAATGAACGTCCGTCGAGTTGTACGGAACCTTCTTCTAAGGCAACAGCGATGTGGGTATCGGAAGGATAGGCCTTGACATCGAAATTTGTTCCCAGCACACGAACATTGATGTCTTTCAGATCGACTATAAACGGTCGGTTTTTGTTTTTGGATATAGTAAACCAACCTTCTCCTTCAAGTTCTACTATTCTCTTACTTAATCCGAATTTACGGGGATAACGGATTCTGCTTTCCGAATTGAGAAATACTTTGCTACCGTCCTGAAACATGATTTGCAATTGCTCTCCTTTCGGAACAAAGACTTCATCGTAATCTGCCGTGGCAAACAAATCGACCTGTGAGTCTAATTTTATGATTAATGTTGTGATTAATATTACAGGGATCAGAATTGCTGCAGCTCTGAAGATTAAACGACGCATCTTCTGTCGCCGGATTTTTTTCATAATAAAGTTATACATCTCGACAGATGGGATAGGATGGTCGATGTATAGATCTTCCTCCCCTTGTTTTATCGATAGTAAATCGGTGTCCATTCTTGCAGACAGCCAGGCCTCTCCTTCCGGTGTTCCCAACCAGGCAACAACTTCACGGGCTTGTTCGGAAGTCGCTTCATTGTTCAGCACCTTTTCTATGATAGTCAGTTCGGGAGTTTTCATTTTGTTGCTTTTTATAATTGACACAAGTAATTGGAAAAGTATGAGTTTTGTTTTATAAATTAAGAAATAATAACAATAGAAATAACATTATTTTTTTCAAATATGAACGGAGCATTTTGATTGCTTGCGAATAATGCGTTTTTACGGTTGGAACGGAAATATTCATTTGGTCGGCTATTTCCTGATTGGATAGGTTTCCCTGCAGTTTCAAGAGACAAACCTGCTTTTTCTGTTCCGGCAGTAGGTGGATTGTTTTATAAAAATGTTCCATCAACTCTTTCTCTTCGATATAAGCCAATAATTCATTTTCATATTCGGGAGAAGATTGAGCTATTTCATAATTTTTTTGCATAGCCGTGTTGTTGTTTCGTATCTCATTCAATACATAGTTTTTTAATGCCGTATACAGATAATTCTTTAAATTGATCCGGATCGAAAATGCCGAACGGGATTCCCATAGCTTTAAAAAAATATGTTGTATGGCATCTTCTGATGCGTATGTGCTTTTTAAATAAGAAAACGCAACTGCATAAAGAAGCTTGTGATATCTTTTATAGATAGCAGTAAAAGCAACTTCATTCCCTTTATATAATAAGGATAAAAGCTGCTCGTCCGTTTGTTCCGACGGAAAACCGGGCATTCTGTCCATAAATTTTCCTTTTAATACAGATAAAACAGGTGTTACTTTTGTTTGGGACTATAAATTGAAATAATCCAATTTACAACTATTAACGAGACAAAAATAATGAAATAGATGATATTTACCAACCTGTGACCAATAAATTCCTCGCAGCTTTTTCACTGCATTTCTGATATGCAGAATAAGCTTTGGCAGCTCTTGAGCGTATCTGTTCGTTCGATTCTCCGTTTACATACCCGGTCAGTGCATCATGAATGGTATAAGCTTCGGGAGCCATTAGGTGTGTCGTCCAGACTAAAGGCTCGACATTTGCTTTATCCAAATAACGGGAGAAATAATTTTTACTGTAGCAGGCCAGAATAATGAGGTCTCTCTCTTTTCCATCCTTGTTTATATAGTTTTTATTGAGGCTAAAATCCATTAGCCCGTCATGTCCGATATAAGCCACGAGCTTTGAGTATCCCGCAATCCCTATTACGGAGTTACCGATTGAAATCGTATCCTTCAGAATGCCGCAACTACTACGCATAAAATCATCGGTGCATTGTTTTATGTATTTTCCGTCATAAGCGTCCGCTATCAGGTATATATTTTTGGAAGTATGTTTAAACACAATACGTTCGAGTACGATTCCTCCGGGCTTTTGGGTTTTCAAAAATTTCCATTCCTTACTTTTTTTGAAGAATGTCCGTATGCCGAATCCGCAACCCCAGTATAAGTTATTATCCGGATCCTGGCCGTTTCCGATTGCCTTCGGGACCGGTACGATTCCCTGATATTTGTTGTCGCATAAAGCCACAAAAATATGTATGGTCCGGCTGGTCGTATCGATTGGAAGCGTATTGTTATCTTTTACACCTGCTGTGTTCCTGTTTGTGTTTCCGGTACCGGAACTCTGATTATCACTGTTGTTTACTTGTCCTTTACATCCGGTAAAAGAGGTATAGAGCAAAAAAATAAAAAGCAGGTATCTGTTCATTCTATTTATCAATTAGACTTTACCTGTAAGATGCTGTTTTTTGCCGGTTTCCATAAAATCATTTATCGTTGTTTTCTGCATATTATCATAGTGAATTTTAACGGAGGGTGATTACTCATAAATTTGATCGGTTCGTTTATTTCAAAAAAATCAACCAATCCGTATTTTCCGAATTCCTGTTTGATGGAATCCGGTTTGTAGAAGAATAACTTTGCCCCTTTTATTCTTTCAAACCTGTCTTTGCCTATTTTCCTGCCTTTTCCATACATCGGATCATTGGGAGAAATTGTTACGAATAGCATAAGCCCGTTTACACTTAATTGTTTATAGCAATCCTTTATAAATTTATTTCTTTCATAACGATTCAATAAATGGATGAGCGCATAGCAATAGATGCCGTCATAATGCGCTTCGTCAAAAGGCATATCCGCCACGGAACCATGATGGATTTTAATGTTCAGGTTGTTTTGACTTTTGGCCAGATTGATTGCTGTTTGTGATATTTCAATACCTGTTACATGGATACCGTTATCCAGGAAAATATTTGCATTTCTACCATATCCGATACCCGGAATAAGTATATTCTTTGTCTTATTTTCGAGAAATAGGTCCTTTGCCATAATCGCCGAATCGGCAGGTTCAAAACCCCACATGGTCTGCTTTTCCGTAAAACTCAGTTCCCAGAAATTTTCCGTTTCACCTGGACTTTTCATTTTTAGATAATTTTATTTGATTTCCGATCGGATGCGGCTCAGGCTTACCTGCGTTATACCAAGGAAAGAGGCGATATGTCCCAGTTGTACCCTTAATATTAAATCGGGATTATCTTTTATCAGTTCTTTATAACGTTCCGATGCTGTTTTAAATTGTCGTGAGATGAATAAACTCTCTGTTTTGATGAGTTCCCGTTCGGCAAATTTTCTTCCCCAGTTGGCAATGTGTATATCTTCGGTAAAAAGTTTTTTTAAACTTCCGGTATTCAGTTTATACAGTTCGCAATTCTCAAGCAGTTCTATATTTTCATATCCTTTTTCATCTTCGATATAACTTTTCATTGAGATGGCAGTATCTCCTTCCTTTCCAAACCAGAAGGTAATCTCTTTATCCGGGAAATCGGCATAAGCACGAACGATTCCCTTTTTAATAAAATAAATGTCTTTTTCAACCTTGTCGGCTCTCAGTAAGATGTGTCCTTTCGGGTAATGGACTTCAACGATGTTCTCTTTAAGTTTTGACTTGGAAACGTCAGGCAATACGTAAATCTTATCAAAGATCTGATCGATGTTCATCAGTTCTCTTTAATTTCTTCGTAATCGATATATTCACCCTCTTCTTCCGAAATTACTTTTTTCTTCTGGGGAGGGCGTTGCGTAGTCTGTGATGATGAAGAAGCCGTTCTTTTTTGTTGAGACGAATTACTTTGCGGTGAAGCGCTTCCGAATAAGAACTTCAGAACCACACGCAATATAAACGGCACAATAAATATGATAAAAAATACAATAGACAAAAACTTCAACATAGCAACCTTATCTGTTTTAAAATCGCCAGTAAAGATAATGCATGCGGAGAGGATTGCAAAACAATTTTATTTATTTTAAGGAATGCCGGGATTTATTGTATCTTTTATAGTTGTTTATATTCATTGCTGTTTTCTTTGACAGTATGAAAGGTTTCACCCATTAATTCCTTTTTTAGAGTAGCTTCTTCAGATGTTTCATTTCTCTCAATAAGGGACCGGTCAGATATCATTAAAAATATGGTCTTTTAATACCTTACCTGTATACCACTTTGATACTATATTCTTCTGACGTGATGATATAAATGCCTTTGGCAGGAAGTGTAATATTCTGAATTTCACTTGAAATAAAGCCGGAATAGATAGCTTGTCCTTGTAAATTATATATAGCGAATGGTTTACCTAAAGAAAGCCCCTTTATGTGTAATAAATTTCCTGTCATAAAGGAATAAAAAGGTTTTTTGCCATTAGTCAACGTTTCATTCTTTGTTGGTGAGTCAGGAATATTATTTTCAATTTCACGAAGAAATGGATAGCACTCTCCTTCGTGGATATCCCATATTTCAGAGAAGTCAAATCCGACGAAATTATTTTCAGACTTCATTTCATCTTCAGTTAGACTTGTCATTCCTGTATTGCCGATTTCATTTTGTTGATAAAAACCACTTTTTAGATAATAGCAATTAGCGATAGAGATATCCCGATATCCGACAAAAGCTCCGATTGCATTGCCGCTGCTAGTCACGTTACAAGCAGAGTATGATTTGCTTATTGTTCCGTTAGTAGCGGCATGCCCAATGAGTCCTCCTGTACCAAAACGGCCAGAAACACGTCCCATTACATAACAATTACTGATCGTATTTAATGTCCCAGAAAGTCCTCCGACTAATCCTCCGGTATTTGATTTCCCGGCTACAGTACTATTTGCATAACATTGAGTAATAAGTCCACCGGCAACTTCTCCAAGGAGTCCACCGGTATAATTACCGGCACTTATTAATCCATAGGTAGAAGAACTTTTTGTTATTACTCCTTTGGAGTAGCCGATGAGTCCGCCGACTTTATTGCCACTTTTGTTGGTATTGCCACTTATTTGGTCTGTATTTGCATGGCAATTATTCATTGCAAGCTGATCGTTACAGCAACCGATTAAACCTCCAACAAAACTATGTCCGGAAGTAATCTCTACCTTTGCCGAGCAATTAGAGATACTTAACTGTTTAGCATTGTATCCAATTAATCCGCCTATATAGTCAGATCCATTTACTTGAGATGAATTTGCATAACAATCTTTTATGCTTGAATAAGCGCAATAACCAATAAGTCCACCGATATTATAGCCTTTCAAATTGGGATTACCTCCTGCGAGGTCTAAATGTGCATAGCAATTATTCATTGCAAGTTGCTTATTGCTACAACCAATTAAACCTCCGACAAAACTGTCTCCGGAAACAATGTGAACATTTGCGTTGCAATTTGTAATACTTAACTGTTCGGCATTATATCCGATTAATCCGCCGAGATAGTCCATCCCCAGTACTGTAGATGAGTTCGTAGAGCAATTTTGTATACGAAGTTATCTTGACTTTTAGAAATTAGCATAAAAAAAAGGAAGCGTTAATTTTGTAATCGCTAAAAAACAAATAAAAAACGCTTCCTATGTACAAAGTACTCAGCAAAGATACGATTGT
>JAITVS010000093.1 GCA_031285685.1 Tannerella sp. | reverse complement strand
AAATCACGGCCGATCGTTTGTGTATTTCGATATATTCACCCATTTGTTTGATGGCGGTCAGCGATTGTTTCGCATCTTTTCGGTTTATCAGCACGGAGCCGCCGTGCTGAAGGTTATAGGATATACTCGGAATACCTTTGCCCAGTTCGATCTTGCTGATGAATTTCGGGTGAACACGGCGCATAAACCAGATGATCGTCGTAATATCGTATAGACTTTGATGATTGGAAACAATAATCAGCGGACCGCTTTCCGGCAGATAGTGTTTATTTTCAATTTTATAAGTCGTTCCTAAAACGTATGTGTTTGCCACCAGAAAGAAATTCAGGATATCCACACTCTTTTTATGCGCCTTGTAACCGAACCAATTGAAGCATACCCACTGTATCGGATGAAAAATAAGCAAAGTCATGCCAAAAAGCAGATAGTAAATAATCGATAAAGGAATCGCGAGTATTTTTTGCATAGGGATTGTCAGAAAATTTTGGCAAAGATAATGTAAGTTAAGAGCAATACAAAATAAGCCGCTTAAAACAGTATAATCCTGTGCAAAAAAATGATATTTTATGTTCTCTTTTCAAAAGTATATGAATTACGACATTTCGTATATTTCCTCATATGGTTTGTATATTTTAAAAATCCGTATTTCCCGCCCTCATACCTTTGGCATGTAATGAATTAAATTTTTGGTTATGAAATATTATATATGGGTAATAACAGCGGTGTTGAGAGTAACAGCATATCAGGATTCAACGGCGCAAATTGTGTTGAAGTCTGAATATATAGCACCATCTAATTTCCTGGATGAGAACGACAACCGGATTGGAGAAGGGAAAGGTGATTTGAAAAGTATTTCTGGTGGATTGCAGATTCCCGTATCGGTAAAAATGAACGAATTGAATCAACCTACGGCATGGGCGATTGGATTAAAAGGAATCTATGTATCCATGAACAACCGGAATCTATCAACAGATTATTGTTTGAATGAAGTGCTGAATGCTCAATTGGCAGTTATCCATACCCGTCCATTTTCAGAAAGGTGGTCGTTGATTGCCATGTTGGGAGGTGGCGTATATACCGACTTATCCGAATTTTCAGGAAAATGTATTTTGGGGCAGGGTGGCGTATTATTTATCCGCAAAATGAATCCTAATTTAGACCTTGGCGGTGGTGCTGCAATAAATAATGTACTCGGTTATCCGATGGCATTTTTTGCACTCTATTTGGATTGGCATAAGAACGGAAAATTTGATTTCAACATATCCATGACCACCACTTTTGAGATTTCAGCAAGTATGCAGGTTAAAGAGAATCTGAGACTACGGTTGATTGGAGAAGCCAACGGCATTAGTGCCGTTGTAAATAAGGACGGCGAATCAAAGATTTTCGTTCAACAATATAGTACTATCGGGTTACAACCAGAATTCAAGCCCGCTAAATATTTAACTACGCGAATAACCGGAGGCATTTCCGTTAGCCGGGAAGCCTATTATCAAGAGCGGACAATCAAAGCATTTTATGGTAATACTCCTGACGAATACCCGCATTTTAATATCGCCCCATACTTTACCGTTGCATTAAAATACGGATTATAGAGATAGTAAAGATGAAAACGAAGAATCAAATAATAATCATACTTCTATTGTGTTCTCCCAATATATTATTGGCACAGTGGATTCCCGATAAGTTACTGTCGTCGCCCCATTTGTTGGAGAGCGATAGTAACAAACTGACTTTTGGAATTGACATAACCGGATTTTTCAAGAATAATGAATATTTCAGTCCGGTAGCCAAAGGAAGAACATTACCCGGAGTAAATTTCCTCCCTAAAATCGGTTATCAGGTAGACGACCGTTTTCGTATCGGGTTAGGCGCTTATAATGTGTATTATTCCGGCGACCAGCAAAAGGAAGGGGTTTATGCCTTTAATAGTTTGTTTCTGCGACTTCAATATGCTATCAATCCCGATTTTAATTTAGTTTTAGGAAGTTATTATGGAGGGTTGAGTCATAAACTTATTGAACCTTTGTACCAATGGGAACGCCAGTTTACCGATAAACCGGAAAGCGGCTTACAGTTGATTTATGAAAACAAAAAATATTTTGCAGATATCTGGATTAACTGGCAACGCTACATTGAACACGGGGATTCTGTTCCCGAAGTATTAACTTTCGGTGCTTCGGTATCTGCAAGATTGACAAACCCGGAAGGCCGTTTGCATCTAACAATACCTTTTCAACTTTTGATATACCACCGGGGCGGGCAAATCGACACTTCTGATGAACCGATGGTTGTCATGGGAAATGCTGTTACCGGAATCTGTTCGGAATGGTTGTTTGATAAAAGCTTTATTCGTTCAATCGGTTTGGAATCCTATTTTGCAGGGTATTATGATAAGTTACCAAACAAAGAAGTTCGACCATATACTAACGGATGGGGTGTTTATCCGGTTTTGAAAGTGAATACCTCTTTATTCTCTTTCATGTCAGGTTATTGGTATGGCAAACACTTCTATGCCTTTGAAGGGGAACCGTTGTTTGGCTCATTCAATCCCTATAATCCGAAAGAACAAGAGCCAATCCGAAAGTTATTCACAGTAAAACTTGCCTATTCGCAGCAATTGCTTAAAAAATTGGCTATTGGCACACAGGTAGAAACATATACCGACCTGATTAATAAATCAACTGATTACAGTTTTGGAGTATACCTGCGTTTTAATGGAAATTTTAGTTTTAAATGAATATAAAACGGATAAAATACCCATTAATAAAATAAATGCCGAAATTTGTAGCACAATTTTTATTCCGATGCAAGATAAGAGAATTCCATATCATAATTCAGTAACGGACTTTCTGGTTGAACCGAAATACAGGATTTACCGGCATGTTTTACTTATCATACTTTTAGCCATTATTGTACTTTATGATTCTGTACTGACATACCGGGATTCCAAGGGACAGCAGGAGCATATTATTACAATTCGAACTCTCATTTTATTTCTATCCTATTCTGGTGCGATTTACCTGAATATATACATTTTAGTTCCCCGATTTTTATTACCAAAATGCTACTGGCTCTACATTTTATCTTTTTCATGTATTATTTTGTTTTTATTGTTTGTCGGATTTATGCCGGAAATATTTTCCGGTAAAAACAGTTCCGTCAGACTGATAGTAACACAACTTCTCGCCCTGACATTTACTTATGTCATTTGTATTGTGGGTTCATCTATGCCTGTACTATTACGGCATTGGATAACATCGGGGAAGCGGGTTACTGAATTGGAAAAGTCAACGATAAAAAGCGAATTGGAATATCTGAAAACACAGATTCATCCTAATTTTCTATTTAATGTATTGGATAAATCTGTCATACTCACACGGAAATCTCCCGAACGGGCATCCCAAATCCTCATGAAATTGAGTAAATTACTTCGCTATCAATTATACGATAGTAGCCGTGAGAAGGTCTTATTGAACGCGGAAATTACTTTTCTAAAGAACTTCTTGGAATTGGAAAAAGACCGGCGAAGCGGTAGTAATTTTTCATTTTCCATATCCATAGAAGGAAATACCAATCAGATATTGATACCTCCGTCACTGTTTACGCCATTTGTGGAATACGCTATCGACGGCATCAATCCGGATGAACAAAAAGCGGTCGTCAATCTTTCTTTTAAAGCGGAAAATAACCTGTTATACTTTATATGCAGAGGAAGACAATCGGAGCCAATAGGTGTGAATAATGATTTATCCAATGTCAAACGCCGGTTGGAACTATTGTTCCCAAATACCTATTCCTTGGAATTAGCAGAAGAGGAACAGGCGTACACTATAAAATTGAATTTGAGTTTATGATAACGGCAATGAAACATAAAGATATCTCGTCCGGTTTCCTGACAGGCTCACGTTACCGGATTGCAAGGCATATCCTGTTAATATTAGCGGTTGTATTTATTGCAGGTCAGGGAATAAGTGAGAACCCATCACAATTAGGAAAAGAATTGTTACTCGCCGGAATCATGCTGTTCATTCTTTTAGGAATAATTTATACTAATATTTATGTTCTCGTACCTCGGTTCTTATTCAAAAACAAACTGTTGAAATATGGATTAAGCCTATTTGGAATAGTCTTTTTTGCGCTTTTTCTCATTAGTATTTTCCAACTTTTGGTGGCAATCCCTCGCCCTGAAAGGGATATAGAGCCACCTGCCGGATTTATCTTACTGAATATTGCTTCAATTATTATACAGCTTGGACTTTTGGTGGCAGGAACTTCGACTATTCTATTATTCCGGCAATGGATAATAAACGAATACCGGATAAATGCGCTTGAAAATGCAACCATGCAAACAGAACTGGAACAGTTGAAAAATCAAATCAACCCGCATTTTCTGTTTAACATGCTGAATAATGCCAATGTATTGATAAAGAAAAATCCGAATGAGGCTGCCATAATACTGGGTCAGTCCGAAAACCCGGTTGCAGTAAATGACTTGTTATGCACACAACATTGATAGCCTATATAGGAAGAATGGTATATCAGCAACTCCTCTGAACTGCCTTCTAAAGGCTTTCACTTTGGCATTGAATGATTCAGCTCCTGCATTT
>JAITVS010000051.1 GCA_031285685.1 Tannerella sp. | reverse complement strand
GGTGGAAGATCATGTCGCGCGGCACGGACTTGAATATGTGGATATGTCGTTGCTCGCGTTGGACGGTAAATGTACGGAGATTTACAACGACTTTACAATCGACCGTATGGGGATGAGCGCACAACAAAAAGTCCTGCAGCATAATATAGACATATTGGCAGGGAATCTGGAAGACCTGTATAAAGACGCGATAGAGATCACGATGGTCGAAAAGATCACCGGTAAGAACCGCGAGGATGTTTACCGGTATTTTGTGTCGCTGAAAGAATATGTGGAGGCGAAAGCGGAACTGCTGATCAGGGAACAGATTTATGATGTCCTGAAGGATTTGTGCGATGGTGACCACGGTATCATCGATAAAATCAAACGTTATGTAGCCAATATGCTTTCGGAGGCGCATTCGTTGCTAAGTAAAGACAACGGGGCGCAGGGAGCATACGAAAACCTGGCGAAATCGTTCCTCGAGAAAGGACGCGATGTGACGTCTGTTTATCTTCCCGATATACAAACGTTTGTTAATTCGTACGGCTGGAAGGAAAATCATAAATTTTCCGCATGGTATTCTCTGATCGTCCGTCCGACAAGCGTTTATGAACAGGGAAAAGGGTTTGTACCGGTTCGTTCGGGCGGTGAGGGCGCTCTGGAATTTCTGATCAAAGATACGGTGAATGTGAACCGGAACCTGCTACAGGAAAAAGGATATGTCAATGCCGATGGCAATTCAAGATTTTTCAGCGGCGGAAATCAGGATAAGATAAAAAAAACGCTTGAAGATTTCATATATTATGTGTCGCTCACATTTGAAAAACAATATGAGGAAAATTCGAAAATCAAAGAGGAATGGCTCTCCAAGCCGTTGCCTGCGTTTTTTGATGAATTGGATACGGATAGCCGGCAGGAAATCCGGAAACGTTTGGATCCTTGCCTGTTTTTCACCTATAAACAGGCGCGTGAAAGTAATTTGCTGACCAACAAGACTATTTATGTGGCCGAAAAAGAAGAACTGGCGGAAGACGTGTTCGGTTGCAAAGCGAGTGACAGCGATTCGAGGTTTGAAACGGCGGAATCGCCTTCCGTGTTTTATATGATTAAAGCGAAAATGGGTCTGTCGTTCGATTATTACCGTACGTACGATGTGATAAAACGCGAATACGACAAAGTGGCGCGGAAGGAAGAATATCATTTCCATACGGCATTTGCCCGTTGTAACGGCGACTACCGGCATATCGTAATGCCAAAGGAATACGAACCGGAATTCGTTTCGTTAGTCCGCTATCTGTTGATGGACGGATACCGGGATATCCTTTCGTCATACTATCACTGTTCTTCCAATATGTTTGATAAGGATAATTATACGAATACGCCTTTTGTCATGGAAGAGAAAAGGGTGTTGATCACAACCAAACACAATATTATGAGGAGAGGCGAGAATATCTGCCTGAATATACGGAACGGGGAAACGATTCTTTACGTATCGTTGGTGTTCGGAAATGTAGATAATCCTTATCAGGTTATCTATGAGAAATTTAAGGATATTTATGTCGGCAGCTCATTGGAGAGTGCCATCGAAGGACTGATAAAAGAGATGGCATGGATCGCAAAGGGGCCGATGGAAGAGCATTATGCCGATGTGCGGCAGGCGCTGATTGCTAAATTGGATAAGGGGATTAATAATATACAAAGCCGGGGAGAACGGAAGATTGTATCTGAAATACTGGAAGTATTGGTCAGCGAACTGGATACATTTGATAAATTTCAGCCACGTCAGGCTTTATGATACCCGTTTGGATTATAAACTTAGCCAGGGAAAGCATTGATAGCTCCTACCTGAAACAACTGCATGGGGAGTTGTCCGGACATAAAAAATCGTACTGGTTTTATACGGAGTTGGAAGCCGGTCTGATGACGGACGAATCGTCGTGCCGTTTGCTGTTGAACGAGTTGATAATGCAGGGACGCGCTTGTTATAATCATTTTCAGGAAGAGGGCTATGTGATTAATAATTTGCAAATCTGTATTGTCGGGGCGATCACAGAACCGGTTACACGGACGTCTTTTCATCTGATTCCATCTTTATTGAGGGAATTCCTGCCTTCTATCCAGAGCAAATATGTATATCGAGGGGTGGAAATCACGGGTTTGCTGTTTATTCCTCATAATATGAACCAGGCGCCTGCTGCCGAAAGGGCGGAGTGCGCCTTGTTTGCGGAAGAGTTGAACACACTGGTCGTGAACCTTAGTGTCGATACATATAACCGTATTGTTGTTTGCCAGGATATCCAGCGACCTGATGTAGGCGAGCGTTTTTACGGAACGTTGGACAAACAACGGCAGACCGGTTTTATTTTTCAGTTGTTATTACAATTGTATTTTTGTGACGAGCAGCAGCCGAAAATATTTGACGCCCAGGAGTTGAATAAATCCGGATTTTATTCGTTGGGAGCCGCCTCGATCTATTATGACAGCCGCGAGCATAAAGAACGGAAAGCGTCCGGGCTACTGAAAAAGCTGGCGGAGATGATGAAGGATCCGGCAAACGTATCCGCCGGGGATACGGAACATATGGTGTCGGCTAAATTCCCTGCGGCATCCGTTTCGGCGGAGACTGTTCTGGACCGCTTGAAGGAAAATTGCCAGGGACTGAATGTGGATTTGAAAACATTGGAAGCGCTACCTGACCCGCATCCTGTTACGAATTTTTATAAAGCGAAGCTCTACATCTCATATTATCTGGATTATCTGAAGTTTATGCCGGCGAGAGCCCTGGAATTTACCCGTTTGTATGCTCATATGCTTACCAAAAAAATATTCGGGCAGATCGGGCAGAATATGTTGCGACTAAAAGAATGTTCCGAAACGATATTAAATCAATATAACCGGATATTTACGGAGTTGGATTGTGCTTATCCGACGTTTCCGCAATTGAAAAACGCCCTTGAAGAACTGAAAGTCCGTTTCAGGAGAGAAAAGGAACGGGCGGAAAGGCTTATGGCCCGTGAGGAACATACCGTATTTGAAGTGCCCGGATATCTTTCGGTATACTACAATCAATACAAGTCGGACGAAACGGACGTTTCCGAAAAAGAGATTGTCGGCAAAATGAAAGATGAGTTGAAATGGGAACCGACGATTATGTCCGTGTTGAACCGCTCGCTTCTTCTCGGAACGGTCATGGTTTTTGTCCTGATGCCTCTGCTTCGTCATATTTCGCCTTTTATCATTAATCTGGGTGATGTGGATAAGTATGCATACATCTGGATTACGTTTATATTTCTGGCGCCTTTTCTTTTTCAATTCGGACGTTTGCGGCGCCATTTTTTGCGCATCCGCAATTATAAACGCATGTTGCTGGCCAAATCGTTGGTTAAGGTGCAGCAGAAATCGTCGGAAATGTTATACCGGCAAGCCCTGGAATTTTATACGGCGATGATAAAAGCCTGCGATGAGGCAATCGGTCAATATGAATTGATCGAACAGAAGTTGCATGTGGAGGAAAAGAGAACATATCGACCGGAAGTGCCCGGCACGTATTTTAACCAATCATTAACAGATGGCAGCTTCAACGGAAAAAAAATACTCTTAAAGCCGGATGTGATCGGCGATGATATCCGGATTGAAGGCAGTTACGTGAAATTATCCGGCATACGGAAAGAGGATTATTTCAGAATATTGAAAGAAATGTTTAAAAGGCCTGAAGCCTGTTTGTTTAAAGTCGCCGGTGATTCCGTCGAAATGATTGATAAGGAAGTGAAATTGTGCCTGGAAGAAATGGAGATGATTTTGCGTGATAGCCTGAAAATAAACGAATGGCGAAGTCTGGCCAAGATGGTCAATGATTTGTCGCAGAAATTTGATTCCGCAATCGATTTGAACCCCTTATTCCGTATGGCCGAAATAAACGGTGTAATTACCGATAGCACGAGCGAACGGGGTGTTGTCATACGAAGTTATGATAAGTTGCTCGATATCCCTAAAGGCCTCTACAATATCAGGTCTAATGATCAGGATAAGGAGGCGGAGAAGTTTATTTTCGTTACGACTTGGAGCCGTCCGTATATTAATAAGTTGAATGTGAGTTCGATATGTGATATGGAAATGAAGTTGCCGGCCGGAGCGTTGCCTTTTTCTTCTTTGCTTACCTGTCTTTACGCTCAATATAAAAAGAAAGACAATCATTACCGCATCGGGGACGTGAAAGTGCCGGTTTCGACCGAAACGCTGCAACAGCTTGAACTAACTATTAATAAGATGAAACCATGAACGCATTGGAACTTTTATCTGCGCATTTGGGGATCATTATGGGTATCATTCTAGTTTTGTATTTCCTGTTTAAGTTTATCCGGATACTGATACCGAAAGCCGGCGGTTATTTGCTGAAAGAGAACGGCAAATTCAATCAGGAAAGTATGGTGAAGTTCAATCCGGGAAAGAATAATTACCGGGCTTATGATCTGAATAAAAATTTTGCCGACAGGCAAACGGGGGAGATCTTTGTCGACAGCGACGGAAAAGCCTGGGTGCAGGTTCAGAAAGAATCCCGTGGAGGAACTGATATCACATACGAAAAGATCGGTTATATCGATTTGCATGGAAATGTTTACGATAAAAATCATTATCATGTCGGTTATGTGGGAAGTGTACCGGGACAGCCGGATATGAACGGCAGACGGAAATGGTATGAGTTGTTTCTACGTTGTCACGCCTATGTATTTAAATGCGCCCGTCAGGAGCAGCTCATAGCAAGCGCGGCCGGAGAAGGAGCGCCGGAAAGCATGCCTGAAATGCCGCAGGATCAGTGTATCGGAAAATGTATAGAGACCGGACGTTTCCGTTCCCGTAAACCGAATAATTACACGGTATTGGGGAGGGCGGCTACCTTTTTATTGTTGTATCAGCATCAGCAAAAACAAAAGCCGAAAGAAGAGGAGTTTTCGGTGTACCGTTATTGCTGGCATGATACGGCGCTTATATCCGCTGTTCTGTTTTCGATGTTATATGCTGTATTCTACCTGTTTAACGTAGAACTGATATCCATGCCCTTCCTTGGTGAATGGTGGGTGGCATTTCTTCCGGCGGTTCTTTATCCGGTCGTCTGGGCCGTCGTCCGCCAGGTGAAAATTGAGATGTCACTGAGCGGAAAACCGGTCGAACAGTACCTGATGTTGTTTAACCGGAATACCGGTTTGTCCGGAATGAATAACCTGATTCTGCTTTTTGCCGCTGCCGCCTGCATTATTTCTTTTACGATATACGGGCGTGATTTTGTGCCTGTCCTGGTGGTGATTTTGGCGGGTGTGTTTATCAACCGGATGTATTCTAAGAGTGCGGCGTGGGTCGTTTACGAACGCTTTCTTGTGCCGGATCCCGATTACATGCCCGAAGAAGAAGATACGGAGGAGATGATCCATCGTAATTACCGGTGGGATCTGGATTCCGATAATGCCGGTTTGTCCGGAAGCCTGGATCTGTATTTTACGGAAGAAGAAATACAGGATCTTCGCGACCGGAATCCGTTCAGGACGGATGCGTCGCAAGGTTTCGATCATAATATAGGCTTGCTGTTCAGGGAGAAAGTGGATGAACGTCACCTCCGGCGTGTTAATCATTATATCATCGAACAGGCATATGAAGCCGGTCTGAACGGATTGGATACGATGCAGTTCATCCTTGACTTCGTGCAGGAACCGAATATAAAATATCATACGGATGAAGAGAGTACGGAAACGGGAGGCATACCGGAATATGCCCGTTTTCCGGTTGAAACACTCTATGATAAGCGCGGCGATTGTGATTGTAAGGCTGTGTTGGCCGCCGCGCTGTTCCGGAATGCGGGATATAAGGTCGCTTTTGTTACATCCAATAGCCATGCGGCAATTGCTGTCGCCTGTCCGAAGGAATGGTTCAGCTATTATAATACGAAGAATCTGTTTGAGGCCGACAAACAGGCATTGATTGACAGGAACGGGCTGTACTATTATTATTGTGAAACAACGAGCAATTCGTTTCGCATAGGGGATTATGGGGAAACGATCAGTCCGGAAGAATTTAGAAATTTCATATTCCTGAAATGAAGAATGTATCGCCTTTGATAGTAGTCTCTCTTTTTCTGTGTTGCTGGATCGGAATACTGGTGCAGTTATATGAGAAGGGAAAAACGTCAAAGGCCCTTATGTATGCCGAGATACCGGTTGAAACGATACGTTTTCTGGATAGTATATCCAATAAGCTGGATGTTTTTGTCAGCTATGATCCGGATATCACCCTGCAGGATTGGGAGAATGGATATAATTACGGCGAAGACCGGAAATCGGGGTTGAAGAAAATAGAGGATCCGTACTTTATTGTCTATTTCAGAGATGACACCCTGCAGGCGGAACGCGCCGTAAGAGTGCTGCAATGGGCCAATGCCTCGATTCCGCCCTCCGAGGAGCTACTCGGGCGGTATCCTTATCCTGAAGAAGTGAATAACCGTAAGGTGGCGGTCTATCTGGCCGACAGCAAACCGCATTACTCCAAACTGGCCGAAATACTTCATGGAAAACCGGTAGATGATATACATCGTACGGCAGGAGTGTATTTTTCGGTGTATTCCCGGATAGGACATCTGACAAAAGGGATATTGTTAAGTCCCGAAATATGGAGAAGCGACACTTATGCGCAGGAAGTACTCCGGCATGAGATGAATCATTATGTTTATTTCACGTTGATTGAGTATGATAAAGTGGTACGGCCTTATATGTGGGTGTATGAAGGTCTGGCGGAATATTTTTCCAGAGACAGCACTTTGGGGCTTACCGAAGAGCAGATCCGGTTATGCCGGTCGTTTACGCTGTCGGCGACATTCCCGGATTATGTGTCCAACTACTGGGCCGGAGAATCCGTATACCGTTTTATGGAATCCGTATATGGAAAAGACGACGTGAAAGCTTTTATCATGCATACCTATTCAAATACAATTGATAACGCTTCATCGTCCGTATTCGGCAAAAACCTGGGCAGGATCGAAGGTGAATGGAAACAATGGTTGCAGAAATGAAAAAGTAGAACGAAAAAAAAGAGAAGACTTACATCTTCTCTCTTTCTTTTCTTTGGTATTTATATGGCTAAGACCTGTTTTTTGTAGTGAATCTGCTGATATGACACGTGTTATTCGTATGAAAATACTTTCCTGAAGTCTGATTTCATATCGACAATGACCCATCCCCTTGAATGGGCTTCGTCAAGCGCTTTATCTAATTTTCCGACAGAAGATTCCCGGTCGTAGGCATATTCTCTTTCAGAATCCGTATGATGTAAAATCAGCTCCAGATTAGGATAAGTGTTGGTTGTTGCAAATTCCGTTTCATCCTGACCCCCTATTCCGGGTCAAGCTGACCCCTGTTCCGGGATGTTGACCCCCTTGTTGGCTTATTTTTTATAATCAACTGGTTATAAGAAAGTCAAAGGGG
>JAITVS010000016.1 GCA_031285685.1 Tannerella sp. | reverse complement strand
AATCTGCAACTGATTTTTTGAATACCTATGGTCTGACCCATCGCGCTTATCCCCTATATACAGGTTCATGTTTCCGAGCTTGTTTCTTTTCCATCCACCCCACCACAAAAACTTTCCTGTCCCTGATACATTTGAAACGCCAACCTCTCTGTGGAAAGTAATTTTTGACCATTTTTGCCCTGTTTCATATATATGATCTTTTCCATTACTTTTATCCCACACCTTAGTTTTAACTTTAACGTTTTTTATACCTTTGACCTTGAAGGTGCCTGACCATTTCTTTTCTATGGCGCTTGTGATAATCTCCCTATATGTACTTTTCATAACCTTTTTGTCTACATTATCACCAGTAAAATAGCAATTCCAAAGGATTTTTACGGTATTCCTTTTTATTGTAATCCTAAGGGCATTTGTACCACCAGTTCCATTCGGAAAGTTTGGATATTTATCCGACAAATATGTGTTTCGGATGCTTACAAGACCTGATGGATCGAAGCTGTTAATGGGATTACTTCCACAATACGTATACCAATTGTCTCCATCAAACGCTGGATCTTCGTTAATAAATCGTCCTGTACGCGGGTCGTAATCTAGCTCGCAAATATGTATACCCGTTTTCAAAATCATAGTATTCACCACTATATCGATATGGATTTTTATCTGTTGCGGTCACCGGTGATAGTTGGTTACCAAACGGATCAAAGTCATAATTTATTGTCACTGTTCCATTATGATCGGCTAGACTTACCACATCAGCTGGTGTCAAGGGTGGGACAAAATTTCTTCATAATTTTGTCCCATAATCATTAATCACGGACTTCCCAATACCCAAACCGTTTGCCACCTTTTCGCACAATTTTTCCTTGATCAACTAAATTTTTCATTGTCCTTTGAATGGATGGCACCGAAACATTCAAGTAACTTGCTAAATCAGATTGTTTGACTTTATTGTTTTTCCTTATTTCAAAAATAATTTGCACTTCCAAAACATCATCCAAAGCATCATCCAAAACATCATTTTGATGTTTTGAAATATTCAAAGCTGTAAACTTGATCATGATATCTCCAGGATGAAGTGTATATTCTGGAATGGCGTTTCCATTTTTTTCACAGGCTTCACAAATTTTTTGGATACCACGCCCCCATGTTTCCACATAGCCTGCTCGGAAAAACGCATTCGCAATATCCGGATTATATGGTTCGGAGCGATGCCGCTGCATTAATGTCTCTGCTGTCCATCCTTGCGGAAAAACACAATTATTGCTGATATACATTGCATCTTCTTCAATGCGGATTTGAACTGGAATATGGGCTGCTCTGTCACAATGCATGATGGCATTATAAACAGCCTCTCTGATTCCATCCCTTGGAAAAGGATAGGTTTCAATTCGGATTTCCTTGCTGTAGGATATTGTTGCCTTCAAATATTTCAAATAGATTAACTCAATCACCCTGTCCGCTTGTATGAATAAAGAGCCATGGATTTCATCCTGATAGAGCAAATCCGACCCCTTTCCAAACATTCCGACTTTTACATATGATCCAGTAATCCATTTTTCCGGTTTTCTGTGAAATAGCAAAACCGCAGCTCGTTTTAATTTCGCATTATCCAACAAACCCAGATTGTCCAACAGTTCTTCATTTGTCATGCTTAAATCTTCTTTTGACATACGTCCCGTTCTGAGGGACTCCCTTCGGAATATATCAAAGCTTTCCTTATCTAAATCTTCTGCCGAAACACCATCAACCGGAACGGCATCCCACTTGTATCCTGTTTTAGAAAGTAAAAATTCCGTAAGTGCTGTACCTTTTAAATGTTGCTTTGTACTACCGGTTCGATAATGATATTCTCCTTTATAATTTACCGGATAAGTACTTGGATATACTTCAATCTCAATATAATTCTTTCCACCTTCATCTAAAAGATTTACATTCACAATAATCCCAAGTATATCACGTACTTTATTTGGAATCTCCTCCATCAGTTTCTTCCCATTGACAACGCCAACCACTTTACCCCTATCGTCAGTACCGATATAGATTTTTCCACCCTGTGCATTGGAAAAACCACAAATCCACTTTATATATTCATCCCGCCATGATTCTTTCCATTCGATATTTTGACTTTCTTCCATAACTCCTCCAAATATCTGATTTTCAATGGTTTAATTTTTTTAAATACATTCCCGCTATAGCCTTGACATTATTTCTATCTTTCTTTATTGCATAATCTAACATTTCTTTTATCTTTTTTTCTCTTAATTCTAAATCATTAAGATGATAGATATCAATCAAATTGAACCATCTATTTGTCCTTTCGTCCCCTGCTTTTATTTTTTCTAATACTTCTTCGTCAAATGGCAGACAATCATTAAGATAATAATTCCATGCACTTTTATCCAACTTATCTAAAACTTTTTGTACAAGTTCGGCAATTCCATATGATCTTCCATAAGCATTTCCCAAAAAAACCATAAGCATTGAACTAACACATTCCTTTATGGCAGGTTTGGGAATCTGATTTCCTAACCGCTCTAATTGATTAACAGCTTCTGGTTCATTATAAAAATTATTGAATGCATAATGTACACTCTTTATATGTTTTGCTGACTGAATAAAAGATAATGATCTGAGATTTTCTGGGACATAATCAAAACCATGCACTTTTTCTAATGCCTTTTTAAAAGCCTGGTCAGTCTAAAGTTTTTTATAAAAAAATAACCCTTTGAAGCAATTTTATGTTATCCTTATAGTCATCACACAAAAAGGATAAAATCACCTGAAAGAGTTATTTCTATTACTATATC
>JAITVS010000405.1 GCA_031285685.1 Tannerella sp. | reverse complement strand
TTTGCATCTCATTATAATTATTTGTTTGATAATAATAAAGATACAAATTGAATCCAACATAAACAACTTATAGCCGGTATTTTATTGTGTAATGATTCTAAATTTAAACAACTTCTGAGAGGATATTTTATCCCCTTTCCTCCGCTGTCAGGACTGACGATGCCGACCTGTCAGGCTGGTAACGTGCTAACCTGACAGCGTTCGACAGAACCTGTCAGTGTCGAGAGAACACCGCCAGGTCAACCCCTGTCAGCAACTTCGCAGCCTGACAGAATACGCAGCGCTACCTGCAAATTCGCCGGTGCAAATGTTGGCTGACGGGTTCGACCCTGTTGGCGCCGGATGACCTGACAGGGGGGCGACAACTGTTGATAGCATCAACAGATTTGACAGAAACGTTAATTAAACGACAAAATCCGTTTCGCATGGCATTGGAATGTTTTTTTTTCTAATTTTGTCCTTTCATTTGTAAGTAATATAAAAGTCAAAATATCAGAACCGTATTATGTTTGAAAATTTATCCGACAAGTTAGAACGTGCGTTTAAAAACCTGAAAGGCGAAGGCCGTATCACCGACATCAATGTTGCCGAAACGCTCAAGGAAGTGCGTAAGGCGCTGCTTGATGCCGACGTCAACTATAAGATTGCCAAGGATTTTACTGACAGGGTGAAGGAAAAAGCCATGGGTATGAATGTCCTCAAGGCAGTGAAGCCGAGTGAAATGCTCGTCAAAATCACGCGCGACGAGCTGGCAACGCTTATGGGCGGGCAGGCGGCGGACATCAGCCTGAAAGGAAACCCTGTGGTGATACTCATTGCCGGCTTGCAGGGGTCGGGCAAAACGACGTTCAGCGGTAAACTGGCCAACTACCTGAAAGCGAAGAAGGGGCGTTCGCCGCTGCTGGTTGCGGGCGACATATACCGTCCGGCAGCCATTGAGCAGTTGAAGATATTGGGCGGACAGGTAAATGTGCCGGTTTATACCGAGGAAGGTAATAAAAATCCGGTAAAGATTGCCGATAATGCCATAAAACATGCAAAACATCACGGTTTCAATACGGTCATCATAGATACGGCAGGGCGTTTGGCTGTCGATCAGGATATGATGAACGAAATTGCAGCCATCAAAAAAGCGGTGAATCCAGAAGAAATCCTGTTTGTGGTGGATTCCATGACCGGGCAGGATGCTGTAAATACCGCCCGCGAATTTAACGACCGGCTGGACTTTAACGGCGTGGTGCTTACCAAGCTGGACGGCGATACGCGCGGCGGTGCGGCTATTTCCATCATGTCGGTAGTGCACAAGCCGGTCAAGTTTGTGAGTTCTGGCGAAAAAATGGAGGCGCTGGATGTCTTCCACCCCAACCGTATGGCCGACCGCATCCTCGGCATGGGCGACATTGTGTCGCTGGTGGAGAAAGCCCAGGAACAGTACGATGAGGAAGAATCGCGCAAGCTGAGCAAGAAAATAGCGAAGAATCAGTTCGACTTTAATGATTTCCTCAGCCAGATACAGCAAATCAAAAAGATGGGCAACCTAAAAGACCTTGCTTCGATGATTCCGGGCGTGGGCAAAGCGATCCGCAATCTGGACATTGACGACGATGCCTTCAAAGGCATCGAGGCCATCATACATTCGATGACGCCCGGCGAACGCACGAATCCGTCAGTGCTCAACGGCAGTCGCCGTATGCGCATCGCAAAGGGCAGCGGTACGGACATTCAGGAAGTAAACCGCCTGATGAAGCAGTTTGACGAAACCCGCAAAATGATGAAGATGATGACCGACAAGGATAAAATGGCCAAAATGATGCGGAACCCACCACGCAGGTGAGTAATTTCGGATTGATGATTTACTTTCAATCCTGTCAGCAGCTTCGCAGCCTGACAGGGATTGAAAATAAAGAAAACGGCTTTTTTGCGGCAAAGGCATGAATAATTCATGATGTTTCATTACCTTTACCCACTCATAATATCTAAAATCATTTTAATCATGAAAAGTATCATAAAAACTTGTTTTATCCTGTTGGTTGCGTGCGCTGCAACAGCCTGCAACCAACCCGTGTTCGATCCGCCGTTTGCCGTCTGCGGCAAACTGTCCAACTACCCTGTCATTGCTGCGGCAGGCTATAATTATGTGGAAGTACCTGTAAGCGATTTTCTGGCTCCGGGCAAAAACGACTCCACCTTTCAGGCAAACTTGGAGCAAATGAAGCAACTGGATGCAAAAATTATCTCGTGCATCAACTTCATCCCTGCCCATCTCTCCATTACAGGCGCCGAAACACGGCATGACGAGATCTTGCAGTGGGCCGAAACGGCATTCCGCCGCGCACAGATGGCGGGGATACAGCGTATTGTATTCGGTAGCGGAGGCGCCCGCAAAGTTCCGGACGGATTCGATAAACAGGAAGCAACGCAACAGTTCACAGGCCTGTGCCGGAAGATGGCGCCGCTGGCGCAGAAATACGGCGTAACGGTAGTGATTGAACCTTTGAACAGGGGCGAAACCAACATCATCAATTCGCTGGCCGAAGGCGCCGAAATCGTAAAGGCAGTCCATCATCCGAATATTCAGTTGCTTTGCGACATCTACCACATGCTGCGCGAAAACGAACCGGCAGACGAAATACTCAGGTACGGCGACATCATCCGCCATTGCCACATTGCCGAAAAGGAAACCAGAAGCGCACCCGGAACGGCAGGCGACAACTTCAAACCGTATTTTGACGCACTGAAAAAAATAGATTACCGCGGATGTATTTCGGTTGAAACAGGTGGATGGGACGATTTTGAAAAACAGGTGGTTACTGCATTGCAGTACATGAAACAGCAGATTGAATAAACAGGAACGGATTTGCATTCCGGCATTACCGCAATAAAAAACGACTGATAATCTTTCTATGATTATCAGTCGTTTTTTTATTTTACGCTGCAATCATTCCGCCGCTGTCAGTGAATTTGTTGTCAACAGCCTGTCAGCAGCAAACCGGAAATCTTATGCTTCCCCTCGTGCCAGTTTATTCAGGTAATTTTCCAGCGATGCCTCATCGGTAAACAGTACCTGCCGTGCTTTGCTGCCCTCGTTGGGCCCCACAATGCCTGCCGCTTCCAGCTGGTCCATGATGCGGCCCGCACGGTTGTAGCCAATGGAAAACTTGCGTTGAATGAGCGAGGTGGAACCTTGCTGGTGGATTACCATTAACCGTGCAGCATCGTCAAACAGGTCGTCCTTCCTGCTAAGGTCTACATCTTTGGGTTCGGCATTGTCTTCGGGCGTATAGTCGGGCAGGTGGAAAGCGGTTGGATAACCTTGCTGGCCGCCTATGAAGCGGGTAATTTCTTCAATTTCGGGAGTGTCGACAAAAGCGCACTGCACGCGGATTACATCGCCGCCGGACGTAAACAGCAAGTCGCCGCGGCCAATCAACTGGTTGGCTCCGGGTCCGTCCAGGATGGTGCGCGAATCTATTTGCGAAATAACGCGGAAAGCGATCCGTGCCGGAAAGTTTGCCTTTATCACGCCCGTAATGATGTTTGTCGTTGGGCGCTGCGTAGCAATGATCAGGTGAATACCTGCCGCACGGGCTTTTTGCGCCAAGCGGGCAATCGGCATTTCTATTTCCTTGCCGGCAGTCATTACCAGATCGGCATATTCGTCTATGACCACCACGATATAAGGCAGATAACGGTGCCCAAGGTGCGGATTCAGCCTGCGGGCGATGAATTTGCCGTTGTACTCCTTAATGTTGCGCACCTGGGCGTCTTTCAGCAGGCTGTAGCGCGTATCCATCTCAATACACAGTGAATTGATGGTGTAAATGACTTTTTGGGTGTCGATGATGATGGCTTCTTCCGCGTCGGGAAGTTTGGCCAGGAAATGCCGCTCGATTTTTTCGTAAGGAGTAAACTCTACCGATTTGGGGTCAACCATGACTAATTTTACCTGCGAAGGGTGTTTCTTATACAAAATGGAAGCTATAATTGCATTCAAACCAACCGATTGTCCCTGTCCGGTTGAACCGGCAACCAAAAGGTGGGGCATCCGGGTAAGGTCGAAAACAAAAGTTTCGTTCGAGATGGTTTTGCCCAGCGCAATAGGCAATTCCATGCTGGCTTCCTGAAAACGGCGCGAAGCGATAATCGAGCGCATGGATACGATTTCCGGGTTCATGTTCGGCACTTCAATCCCGATGGTTCCCTTGCCGGGCATCGGCGCTATGATGCGGATGCCGAGGGCGGCCAAGCTCAATGCAATATCGTCTTCAAGGTTTTTGATTTTCGAAATGCGCACGCCCGGCGCCGGTACAATTTCGTAGAGTGTTACCGTAGGCCCGATTGTTGCTTTAATTTTATCGATCTGTATTTTATAGTTGGCTAATGTTTCTAAGATTTTATTCTTGTTGTTGATCAATTCGTCATTACTTACCACCGAGTTTTCCGATTTATGGTCTTCAAGCAGTTCAAGCGGCGGCGCTTCGTAGCGCGACAGTTCGAGTGTCGGGTCGTATTCGCCTAAAGCGGCAATATCTTCCATTATGTAGGATTCATCTTCCGGATCGGGCTCTTTCGGAAGAGGCTCTTCAATCAACGACTGCGCTTCGATGGTCAGTTCTATATCCTCGTCGAGCAACTCTTCGAGGGTTTTTACGTTGGGATCGGTTTTTTTGTCGTCCACCAAAAAGTCAATTTCATTGTCAATTGCCTTAAATGACTGTTTACCGGCGTTCACGCCTTCAATTTCTTCATCATCGTAGAAATCGTCCTCATCGTTTTTATGGCTGCGGGGGTTCCTTTCCGTTTTAGGAAGTTTGGGAACCTTAACGGATTTGACGGTTTTGGTAAACCACCCGAAAAATCCTGCAAAGGTGAACGTAAGGAACAGGAATGTGAGCAATATGAGCAGGATGCCCGCGCCAAAACCGCCTAAAAGCGATTGCAGCCAGTTGGCCATGAAATAGCCGTGCGCTCCGCCAAGCCCGCTTCCAAGAAACCCGCCCGTAGCGCCGAATACGAAACCGAAAATCAGCGAAAAAAGAACGAGGCCCACCGCAGAAGTTTGGATTGTCCAGCCAAGCGGCAGGAGTTTTATCTTCAATAAACGGCACCCAAGTACAATCAAAGCCAGCGGAACAAAAAATGAAGCCACACCAAACGAGTTGTTGATAAACCCGTTGGCAATACGTGCACCCAGTTTTCCCGCCCAGTTTTCGACCCTGACGTTGGCGAATAACTGCGATGATTCAAAACTCTGGTCGGATTTCCATGTGAAAAAATACGAAACAAAGGCAATAAGCATCAGGGTACCAAAACCTGTCAGCAACAGCGCAAGTGTGATTTTAAAACGTTCATCGGTAAGGAAAGCGGCTAACTTTCCCTTTCTCTTTGATTTTTGAGAGTTTTCCGTCTTTTTATTTTTGGCCATTTATCAGAAGTGCTTTATATTCAATCATTATAATGGAAATGATTCCTGCACAAAAGTAATGTTTTCTTTCGATTTGCGAAACAGCTTGACATGAGTTTCATTATAAGGAGCGCTCTCATAGCTGTAAACACTTTGCGACCATGCATATAATTTGCAGGCATTGTTAATTTAATATATTGTAGTATTTTTGTACCCCAAAAGAGATATGAATTGTCCAGGATATGGAAGCTTAATCTGTCATACATTTGTGAAAACAATAATGTAGTCAAAATGAAAGCAAAAAAAACGAATTCTCTTCTATTAGTGTTACTATTGTTTGCAATTCTATCTTGTGGACAAAATCATAAAACAAATACGAATGAAGTCAGAATAGAGAGTTTAAATAATAAAGTGATAAAAACTTCGGAGGATGAAGAAGCTGTAAACACTTTGAAAGAATTTTACACAGCCTATATATCGGTATTTAGTTTAGGTATTAACCAAAAAGCAGAAGATTCTATTCTTAATAAATATGTAGCCAAAGAGTTGCTAATAAAAATAGAAAAAGCATCTATGGACTATGTCTCATTCATTAAAGCTCAAGATGCAAAGCCAGAATGGATAGAAACTCTGAAAATCACATCAGTAGTAGAGGAAAAAGGCATATACAAAGTCTGTTATACAGATAGTTATAATGAAAAAAGCAGCGAGGTTTGTATTGAATTATTGCTAACAAAAAAAGATGATTACTATATAATAAATGATATATTAGACCAAGATTTGTCAGAAGGACAAAACAAATGGGATATAGCAACCGAAACAGATATTGAAAGTGCATCAAGCGAGGAATTAGGTGATTTGAATATGACAAAATGGTCAAATGATTGTAATTCTGACAATTCTGTATATTTTAGCGTGGCAGTAGGGCAATTCAGATTTTCAACAAATTACACGATGAACACAGAGTTAAAGAAAATCAATGCGACAACTTTTGCTGTTTACTTTAGTTATCCTATAGTAAGGCCAATTCCTGAAGATATGCAGGATTGCCGCAACTATGCCGAAAACATTCCTGTTGCCAAAATTGAACGGATTGACGACGGGTTGTTGGAATTTACATGGCTCGGGTTTTACGATGTGGAGAAGAAGGCGAGGGTTCACACGCAAAACCCTTTCAACACGAGTCTTCAATCGGTCATTTTAGGAAAATGCAATGAATAGAGTAAAGCCCCACCTCCCGCGTTTCTTTTATTTCACGCTGGAACGCACGGAAAAAGAAAAGGAAAAGTATGAGCAGGTTTTCCTTTATCCCGGTAACTATCATACATTATGGTGCAGTAACGACCGTAATATGATAGAACTTTCAGACGATGCGAAAACGACGAATGAGAATTTGTTGAACAAAAACCCGAATTATTATACGCAACTCAAAATTGCGGCGGAACCCGAAAAACAGAGGCGAAGCCTGCACTGTGCCGCAAAACCGGTGATTATCGGAGAGTCGGTGGTGGTGAAGAAAAAGAAAACGAGATGCGAATGTAAAGCAGAATACAAATTGCCGTGGGCGAATAAAATTTCATGTGCGGATAGAACTAAAATTGTGAAAATTTGTGCGGAATTATGGGGCGAAAATAAAAAATTAGAAATGGCACGAGAATTGATGATATGTATTGCGATGGAAACAGGAGAAACTTTTAATCCTGCCATAGGATATCCTAATGCAACCGGGTTGATTCAACTTACAGACATAGCCATAACAGAAATGAATAAGACCAGACATAAAGGCAAGTATAACGGAGGAATAAATTTTACAAAAGACAATTTGAAAGAAATGACCGTAGAGCGACAACTTGACTTTGTAAAGTATTATTTTCAAATGAATCTGGATAATGGAAAAACGGTATCAAATGCTTTGGACATGTACATGTGCATATGGTGTCCAGCGGCAGTAGGAAAAGATAATAATTATGTCTGTTACCAGAGGGGAACATCGGCATATACCGGAAATTTGTCAATAGATGGAGAAACGTACGATGAAAAGACACATAAAATAAAAGCAACTTCTAAAAAAGGACATATCACAAAGGGGGATTTATTGCCCAGGTATAAAGAAAAAAAATGGAATGGAGAATTAATGATGTGGATGAATATTTCAAAATGCTCTGAAAGTCCTTCTGAAGAAGAAACTCCAAAAGATGGGATGGTTAGTAAATATTTATCATATACTGAGGCTGTTTCCAGTGATACCGCAACTAGGCACAAACTTGATAATAGTCCAACAAAAGAACATTTAGAAAATATTAAAGCTCTTGGTTATAATATATATGATAAACTATATGAACAATTTAACGGGAATATCATACCGAGCAGTGTATATCGAAGTGATGCGGTAAATGCTGAAATAAAAGGGGCGTCTACAACTTCACAGCACTTAAACGGAGAGGCTATGGATATTGACAATATATCTCCAACAAAAAATAAAAATATTTATAAGTACATTATTAATAATTTGGAATATGACCAAATTATATGGGAATATGGAGATGAAGAAAATCCAGAGTGGGTACATGTGTCATATAAAAAAGACGGTAATAACAGATATAAACAAACGAGAGCTATCCGGGACGAAAATAAACAAACGAAATATATTGATTTTAATATTAAATTGGACAAATGAAAATGAGATTAAATTACATACTGGTGATGTTATGTCTGTTATCATGCACAGGAAACAGGCAAAACAAAAAAATAATAAATAATGACATAAAAGACATAATTTATGACACTTCTATAGAAACAGCCATAAAGAAAACTCCTCCATTTGAGGGTTATCTTAATCCTTTGTATTCTTTAGCACATTTAGGTTCGGAAGCTATCCCTGAGGATTATTCATCTGCCGGAAGAATATCACTTGCACTAAAAGATTCACTGATATTGAATGACAGTTTGATCCTGCAAACAGAATATGGCCGTGTTCTATTTGAAAAAAGCCGGTTTGACTGCGCATCTCATCAGGCATTTCACTACAGAGGAAAAGACGATAAATTAAATGTTTACGTAATAGGGATTGATTGTCTTGAGTATAATTACACGGTTATATTAAATGGAAATTCACTTGAATCACATGCAGTGGGAGGAAATATTTATATTTCTCCGGATAAAAAATACCTTATTACGGCAAATAATTATCCAGACCCTGTACCTCACGGATATTATGAAATATATTCAATTGAAAAAAACGCTTTCAATTTCACTTATCTTACTGCAATATGGTCAGATGAACAGTATAAAGACATTTTGTGGAATGGTGACAGCCTATTTATCAAAACAGATAATAGCCTGTATTATTATGTAGATACAGGTAATGCAATTGACAAATCAAATTCCATGCAAAAAGAAAATGATTTGTTTATTAAAGATGAGGAATGGTTCGATATTTTTTATTTTTCACCATTTGAAGAGGGTTCCGGAAGCAGAGGCAATTACTATATTCACATTAAAAACAGTGGGGATTCGGAATTCGCAACCAGTTTCGGCGATGAGGATTTCGATTATGATATAGTACCTTACCATGCTAACGGAACATTGTATCTTATCAGTAAGGATGAACCGAAGATATTGGCTAAAATGATCATGGTTGGAAATGATTATTATGTGGATAGCAAGTTGATTAAAGTCTATTCAGACAAAGTGCCCCGTACCGAATACGGATATAAACTCAAAAAAGGGTATCCAGAAGATAAATAAGCCTGCACACGACCGATGAGCGAACCCCTGAATAAAATTGCGGCGGAACCCGAAAAACAGAGGCGAAGCCTGCACTGTGCTGCAAAACCGGTGATTATCGGGGAGTCGGTGGTGGTGAAGAAGAAGCAAATTAAATGTGTTTGCGAGGAGAGAGTACGGGCTTTTATGCGGATGCTGCGAATAGGTGAAGGGACGGATACCGAAACAGGTTATACCACAGCTTTTGGAAAAAACAAGATTACCGACCTTAACAAACACCCTGAAAAAGATTATGGTGGCTCAACGGCAGCAGGCGCTTATCAGATAATGCGATATGTTTACTGGTGGCTGAATGGCGAAAAATTAACCGATAAATATAAAAAGGCTGGCATATATGAAGAATCGCATGATTATATGAAAAAATATAATATCACCGATTTCCGGCAGGAATCACAGGATAAATTGTGTATCATCATTATGAAACACAAACGTCCCGGATTATTGGATTTAATTAAGAAGGGCGAGATTGAAAAAGCTATCAGGAGTATAGCATCTCTTGAATGGGCAAATTTGCCGCATGAAGGAGATATACAGTTATTACAAATTTAAGGGGAAACCACAACCTGCAACTCCCATGAAACAATGTATAGAAGATTTTGATATATTTTTCAAAGAAGAACAGGAAGGAAAAAGTGATTTGCATTTGAAAAAAGGTTTCCTGAGAGAGTTCGGAGAAAGTTGTAAATGTGGGAGAGAAACAACAGAGGAGTATAACATTACTATGTTATTCGATAATACCAATGACAATACTACAGTTTCCATAAAGTCGATTGATATTATCAAAAAAATCGCAGATGCTTCCAAGAATCCAACTGTACATATTACGTCGAGTGTTAGAACGCCAAGAAGACAAGCCGAAATAATGTATGAGCAAACGGTATCTTTGGGAATAGCCGCACAATATAATCTTTATGGTTCAAATGGAGATAAAATAATTGATGTCTATGTGGTCAAGACAAAAGAGAAGAAAACAAAAGACGAAATTATTCAAGCGATGGAAGATAAAATAAATGAAATAGGAGCATACGAGGTATCCAAGCATTGTGGAGATCACACGGTATTAAATGTATTTGATATTTCAAGGAGTCGATTGAAGAACCCGAATGATTTTTTAACAGAAGCCAATAAATATCTGAATTCTGAAATTAAGACGATTATCAACGAAAGAGATAGAGAGTGTTATCATTTTGAAATTCAACAATAAAAATATAAAACACGAGAGAGATGAAAAATATTAAACAAATTTTACTTTATACACTGATATTTATATGCAGTGTGAGTTGCCAATTATTTAACAGCAAAAGTGGCGCAAAAAACAACCCATTGTCAATCTGTCAAGTGATCGATATTAATTGTGATTCTTGTGTATTGTTTATCCGACCGACAGTGGAACAGATTGAGAAAATAAAATCAAATTATCAGAATACGGATGATTTCTATGTAATGGCGGATGATGCAAATTATCATACCACAAGTTCTATTGAATATTTAGAAAGTAAAAATATAGACATTTTTTATTTGGACTCAATAAAAAATGTTTGCTTTCATGAAAAAGACACATTTGATTTCAGCGATTTGGCTTGGGATTTTGTATTGTACAAAAAAAATAAAACTCCTGCAATAGTTAAGGCTATTGATTTAAAAAATGAGTTTGAGAACTATTTTAATATCAAAGACCCCATAAACTTATCAGAAAAAAAAAACGAATGGGATGTGGCAACCGAAACAGATATTAAACATGCATCAAGCGAAGAATTAGGCGATTTGATGGCAGCGAGCTGGTCAAATGATTGCAGTTCCAATTATTATGTAACTTTTAGCGTGGCAGTAGGGCAATTTAGTTTTTCAACAAACTACACGATGAATACAAAGTTAAAGAAACTTGACAACACAACCTATGCGGTTTATTTCAGGTATCCCATCATAAGGCCAATTCCTGAAGATATGCAGGACTGTCGCAACTATGCCGGAAATATTCCTGTTGCCAAAATTGAACGGATTGGCGACGGGCTGTTGGAATTTACATGGCTCGGGTTTTACGATGTGGAGAAGAAGGCGAGGGTTCACACGCAAAACCCTTTTAACGTGAGTCATCAATCGGTCATTTTAGGAAAATGCGATGAATAGAGTAAAGATCCCCCCCCCCCATTGAGCCGAATTTGCAATCCGGCTCGGGATATAAGGCAATTTGCAATCGCCGCTCAACCGCGGGTCTGATTATCGAATATACAAACCTAAATATATGATCTTTAGATGGGAATAACAAACAACCAAATATCAAAAAATGAAAACTGAATTTTTAAAATATCTATTAATAGGATTCGTATTGATTGCTATTCAAGCATGTGGACAAAATAATCCAAAAACCAAAATTGCGTTGCAAGTTGCAGAGACAACAAGCAATGACGAAACTCAAATTATTGCAATGTTAAAGGATTTTTACACTCATTATATTATCGAATGTGATAAAATGCCTGTAAACGGACAAAACATTGTAGCTTTGAAAAACAAATATTTTACGACAGAATTTCTAAAAAAATGGGATGAGATTGAATTAGATTATGACCCCGTATTAAATGCACAAGATTATAATAAGGATTGGATAAAAACGCTTGAAATCAATTCCGTTCCATCTCAAAAAGACGTATATGAAGTTTGCTATTCCATTAAGGAAAATTGTATTAGACTTTCCGTTATAAAAAAAGATGGTATATACTTAATTGATAACATTCAAGGATTAACAAACGTAAGTGTTTTAGAAACGAAACAATTATCGAATATGGAATGGATCGGAAATTATTCCATTACTATAGATTACGGAAAATTAGATGAGTTTTCGGAAATGACGATTAATTATGAAATTGTGATTAAGCAAGATAGTTGCACATTCTCTGGAATGGGATATAAAACATATTTCACCGATTTATGTAAAATACAGGAAACCGGGGACGAATTGAAACTGATATGCCTAAAAGCTATTGATGGCGATGGCTTTTCAGACCATTCCGATATAGAAACCATTGCAACACTGACTAAAGAGGGAGAAGAATATTATATCAGCAGTCCGATCATAGCCGATAAGCATTGGGAATACAATAAGAAACTACCATTAAACAAAGGCCAAAAATTATAGTTTACCGTATGCCGGAGAAGGGAGCGTCGAAGATGCCATGTATAAAGATATAACAATTGATACCAAACCCGATAAGGACGGCTTTGCCCTGAAAGCATTCCCGACGAAACCATACGTGTATCATTTTAACGCTATTGCGTTTGTGGAGCAGATGAAGAGGATAAGACGGAAGCAGCCGAAAATGAATTGAGCATGGCAGGCAAGGAAATCAATATCAAGGCCGATTCGTCGATCACGGCCATTTAACGTTTGTTAAATAAATTTAACAACAATATATTATGTGTAAATTTTTATCATTATTCTTTGTTCTTTTTCTAACTTTTTCATGTAAATACAATACATCAGACAGGTATAAGCAAAATTTGAATATAATACAGCAATCAAAGAATGTCATTGTTAATGATTCTTTCGCAATAAATTTATACTCTGATTTACCTCAGGATTTATTGGAATATATTGATGAGAAACTACCCAAATATACCTTTTTGGAAAGAGTCGGAATCTTACATGAATATGAGAATGAACTGCTAAAAATTAATCCGCACCCATTTTATACACGTGGAGATTTTAATGGGGATAGTCTTGATGATTTTGTATTGGTGTTACAATCTCCATTGGCCAAATTAGAAATAATTGCTTTCAATTCAAATAAAGATTCTTTTGATATATATCATATCAAAGATGATTTATTGCAATATTATGTAGAATACAGCAATAGTATACAAATATCTCTTGATTATAACATGAAAGGTGAGTATGATGGTGCTGAAAGTAAAATATATTTTGCAAATGATTTTTTTTCAATATCGTATTTAGACGCAAGTTCGACCAAATCATTCCGGTGGGAGGGTGATTATAAACGGATTGATTTTCTTGGTCCAGGCGAATCATCTGCCCCGTTGTCCGAATGTTCTGATAACTGGTATGATTTTTATTACGCGCCCATAAATGACGGTTCCGATCTTACCGGATACTTTTATATTGAATTAAAAAAAGAGGAACAATCAAAAATTCAATTACGAGTTAATTTTGGCGGTGATATATTTGAATATAATATCGGTTTCCGGTGCGAAGATGATTCAGCGTTTTTGTATGAAAACCAAAATATTCAATTATTAGGAAAAATACTGAAAGTAGATGACAAATATTATTTGGACAGTAAACTCATTGAAAAGGTAGACGCACATGAAACATTAAAAACAAAATACGGATATAAACTCAAAAAAGGATATCCTGAAGATTAATAAGCCGGCACACAACCGATGAACGAACCCTCGCATAAAATTGCACTCGAACCCGAAAAACAAAGGCGTAGCCTGCATAAGGCCGCAAAACCCGTGATTATCGGGGAGTCTGTGGTGGTGAAGAAGAAAAATACAAAATGTGTGTGCGAAGAACGAGTTAGGGCTTTTATGCGGATGCTGCGAATAGGTGAAGGAACACGAGGAGAAGGTGGTTATACCACAGCTTTTGGAAAAAAACAAGATTACCGACCTTAACAAACACCCTGAAAAAGATTATGGCGGCTCAACGGCAGCAGGTGCCTATCAAATAATGCGATATACATGGTGGTGGCTGAATGGCGAAAAATTAACCGATAAATATAAAAAGGCCGGCATATATGAAGAATCGCATGATTATATAAAAAAATATAATATCACCGATTTCCGGCAGGAATCACAGGATAAATTGTGTATCATCATTATGAAACACAAACGTCCCGGATTATTGGATTTAATCAAGAAGGGCGAGATTGAAAAAGCTATCAGGAGTATAGCATCTCTTGAATGGGCAAGCTTGCCGCATGACGGTGATAACAGTTATTACAAATTTAAGGGGAAACCACAACCTGCAACTCCCATGAAACAATGTATAGAAGATTTTGATATATTTTTCAAAGAAGAACAGGAAGGGAAAAGTGATTTGCATTTGAAAAAAGGGTTCCTGAGAGAGTTCGGAGAAAGTTGTAAATGTGAAAACAATAAGGATATACACAATCATATTTCTCCACTTAAAAGTTATAGAATCACTTCTCATTTTGATCCAAATAGACTTCATCCTGTCAGTAAAAAAATCTGTCCTCATAATGGGACAGATATGGTTTCTAAAACTGACGACAGAAACATAATAGCTCCTTATGGAGGAAAAATTACACAGGTTAAGTTTTATAAAGATGACGCGAATGCAGGTGGAAATCGTGTATATATGATAGACGATCTTGGCTATGAACATCGATTTATGCATCTAAAAGAAAACAGCATAGTTGTCAAAGTAAATAATAGAGTTGAAAAAGGTGATAAAATTGCAATTATGGGTAACACAGGTATTGGAACGGGTGATCATCTACATTATGAAATATTAAAGGCGGGAATATATTTGAATCCCATAACTATCAATGAAGGATTAAAAACCGCAAATAATTAAACTATGGAAAAACTTATTTTAATTTTGGTCAAGTTCTTTTATGTTTATCATTTTTGCAAAATCTTAGGCTGGTATTTCGTCTAACGTTACGGTAAGCCTTGAGCCTAACACCACGGCGGAAGAACGCACATCTACCGTAACAATTACGTGCGGCGCTAGCGTGGAAATTAACGTAATGCAGAAGGCAAAGAAGGATGGGACACCGGATGAACAAATTACGGTGGAAAACGGGGCCGCTTTGACACAAACTGTGTTTGCAGACGAAACACACGCAGAGAGTGTAACCTTCACCACCACCGGTGCATGGATGTCGAGCATTACTCCGAATGAACAAAGTTGGCTTTCCGTCGATCCCGACCACGGCGGTGCGGGTACCCACACGGTGAACATCACCCTCGAACCGAACAGTACCGGCAAAGACCGCTCGGCCACCGTCACCATCACAGGCGGCGGCGCCAGTATCCCGGTTGCCGTTACGCAAGGCGGCACAACGGAAGACGGACGGTCGCTGTAGGGAACAACCGAGTGCCGCATCCTGTCGTTCCGCGTCGATACGCTGGTGTGGAAAGTGAGCGGTACGGACATCACGAAAGTGTTCCCCCGCGGAATAAGCCTGAGTGCCCTTGCTCCGGTGATCGAAGTTTCCGAAGGGGCAACCGTCAGCCCGGCATCGGGCGTCGTGCAGGACTTTTCCGGCGGGAAGACGGTTACCTACACCGTTACCGCCGAGGACGGCGTTACCATGAAGAAATATACCGCATCGGCAACGGTGGCCAAAAGCAGCGAGTGCAGCATTACCGCATTTGAAACAGAAGTTGACGCATTGGTTATTCAATGGCAAATCTATTCCGGGGGGATCGTCAGAGCGGATTATCGATTAGGAATGGATTTGACTGCCATCACGACGACGATCACACTCTCCGAAGGAGCAACGGTAAGTCCGGCGTCGGGCTTACCGCAGGATTTTTCGGACGGGAAGATGGTCGTCTATACCGTTACGGCGGATGACGGCGTTACCGTGAAAGAATATACCGCATTCGTGGAAACCAAAATGGGGGGTGGTGAAATAAGGATAACAACATCGGCAACCAACTACATGAACTTCTGGCTTCAGGGTACCGGTACGGCAATAGCCTACTGGGAAAACAGCAACAACAGTACATGGGATAAGTATCCGATCTCTACCGACGCGATGGAACCGACGCAGTTTTCACACCAGTATTCCTACGTCGCTCCCCGCACCATCATTATTAGCGGTTTTGATGGCTATATTACCTCCATCTCAGGCTTAACCGATGTAACTTCCATGGTCGCCGGCGGTTCTTTGCTGACGTCTATCAACTACTCCGGCAATGAGCTGAACGCCCTGTTTAAATCGCTGGGTGGCCCTGTGGGAGTAACAAAAACAATACGCATCGGCGGCAACCCCGGCACCGGCACATGCACACCAAGCATCGCCACCGACAAAGGCTGGACGGTGAATACCACAACCGATTAACGGATACCGGCTGCCAGAACGAACAACCCCCGCCAATGATAATGAATTGGCGGGGATTTGTTTTTGTGGAGAAAGTAGTATCTTTACGGGGTTGAATCTAAAAAAGATACCGTCATGATTGTAGAACGAGTAAATGATGAAGTAGTTATCCGCCTGCCCAAGTTTATGAATTTTGAGGCAGTGCAGAGAATGATAGATTTGCTTTCGCTGAAAGAGGCAACCTCGCACAGCGAAGCAACACAGGAAGATATCGACAAACTTGCCAAAGAAGCAGACAGAGGCTGGTGGGCCAAAAACCGCGATAAATACGTGAAATGAACATCGTACTGGACACCAACATCGTGTTTAGCGCATTAATCAATCCCTGCGCTGCAATTCCCGAAATGATCATTGCGCCTTTCAATCGCTTCCGCTTTTACACTTCCTAATATTTATTTGATGAGTTGGAGAATCATAAAGGCAAGCTACAAAAAGCCTCAAAACTGACGGCGAAAGAAATCGACAGGGCAAAAACTGAACTTTTCAAGTACATCACCACCATATCTCTGGATATTATCCCGCATAATATCTGGATAGAAGCAGAAGTTTTAACTTTTGACATAGACCCCGATGATATTCCGTTTGTAGCACACTGTCCATGTTTTTGAACGCATACCTCTGGACAGGAGATAAAGTTTTACACAATGGATTGGCTCAATAAAGGATTTCACAACGTTCTTTCAACCTCCGAATTGAGAAAATACATATAGCCGTACAGATACATAATACGGCTGCACAAATACGGTATGTCTGTATAATAGTGGCAAACGGGCGATTGAGGCAAACAGCACAGAATAGAAAAACAAGAGAGGCCGCCCTTGCGGGCGGCTTTTGCTGTTATATGCAGCGACTGACAAAATTGTGATACAATACTCTATAGCTAACTCTAAATAAAAACACCTATCTTTGCCGCATGAGTTATTCGTTAGATTTTCGCAAGCAAGTATTTAAGAT
>JAITVS010000271.1 GCA_031285685.1 Tannerella sp. | reverse complement strand
AGCGAAAATTGTGCTTAAGATCGTAAAAAAGACAAAGTTTAAATGGGATGATCTTCTGCTTAATCAGAAGTTGTTTAATCGTCTGGGATTACTGGTATTTCCGATTGTATCAAGGATATTAGTATCCGGATTGGATTGGAGTCATACGGGTATTGTCATAAAAATGCTGGACGTTTGGATTATCTTTGCCCTTATATCTCTTCTGTCTGCGGTTTTATCCGGTGTGAATAGTGTATATATGAGTTACTCTTCATCCAAAGATAAACCGATTAAAGTCTTTATTCAGGTCATAGAAATATTTCTTTATTGTGCGGCGGTTATTGTTGTCATCGGAATGTTTACGGAAAAAGATGTTTCTACTTTACTTGCCGGACTTACTGCTTTTGCTGCTATATTAATGCTGATTTTCAAGGATTCTATACTCGGACTTGTTGCGGGAATACAGCTAAGCGCCAATAATATGGTGCACGTGGGCGATTGGATCGTCATGCCGAGCGCCGGAGCCGACGGTGATGTGATAGAAATAAACCTGACAACGGTGAAGGTTCAGAATTTTGATAAGACAATAACCACGATTCCTACCTACAAGCTTGTTTCGGAATCATTTACCAACTGGCGCGGAATGGAAGAGTCGAACGGCAGAAGAATTAAACGTTCGGTCATCATCGATGTTAATTCCATCCATTACCTGACGGAAGAAGAAATTTCAACATTGATTGATTCTGCACTTCTGAACTCATACATGCAGAAGAAGCTGAAAGACCTGGAGGAATATAATGCCAGCCGTAAAAATCGTCTGGATGTACGGCGTCTGACGAACATCGGGACATTTCGTGAATATCTGGAGTCATGGATAGAGACTAATCCTGATATTAACCAGGAAATGACGCATATGGTACGTCAGCTTCAACCTACACCTACCGGTCTGCCGATTGAGATTTACTGCTTTTCAGCCCGGCAGCGATGGATTGATTATGAAAACGTACAATCGGATATCTTTGACCATATTTATGCTATTCTGGATTTGTTTAATCTGAGAGCATTTCAGTTTTCAAATAATACGGTTGTAGCGGAAAAATAAGATTGTATAAGTCATCAAAAACAAAATCGAATGATAAAAAAATCAATAAAAGAGCTTTTAAAAGAACGTATACTTATCCTTGATGGAGGAATGGGTACGATGATCCAGGGTTTTCAACTGACAGAAGAGGATTATCGTGGGGAAAGATTTGCCGGTTATAACGGACAATTGAAAGGAAATTATGATCTGTTGAATATAATGCGTCCGGATGTGATACGTGATATCCATCGGCAGTATCTCGACGTGGGAGCAGATATTTTTTCAACAAATACACTGAATGCCAATTCTATTTCGTTGGAAGATTATAATATGCAGTCTCTTGCTTATGAGATGAATTATGCGGCAGGGCAGCTTTCACGTGCGTTGGCAGATGATTACATGAAAGAACATCCGGAAAGGGCTATTTTCGTTGCGGGCTCGATCGGCCCGACAAGTAAAACCGCTTCGATGAGTCCGGATGTGAATGATCCGGCATATCGTGCCGTTTCATATCTGGATTTATATAATGCTTATCTTGAGCAGATTTGTGGATTGATAGACGGAGGGGTCGATATTCTTTTATTCGAAACGACATTTGATACATTGAATGTGAAGGCCGGATTAGATGCGGCAATGCAGGTGATGTGCGATAAGCGGGAGGAACTGCCGGTCATGCTTTCACTTACGCTTTCCGGTAAAGGCGGACGTACTTTTTCCGGACAGACGTTGTCTGCTTTTCTTGCATCTGTTCAGCATGTTCCATTGATGAGCATCGGATTAAACTGTTCGTTCGGTGCGTCGGAAATGAAACCTTATCTGAAGGAATTAGCTGATGCCGCGCCTTTCTTTATCAGCGCTTATCCGAATGCCGGTTTGCCGAATCAGCTTGGACAGTATGATGAGACGCCTGAGAAAATGGCAGTGCAGATAAAGGAGTATATAGACGAAGGATTGGTTAATATTGTCGGGGGATGTTGCGGAACTACTCCTGCACATATTGCCCGGTATCCGGAACTGATTAAGGGAGCAATGCCCCATAAGCCTGCAGAGAAAACAAATACGTTATGGTTATCCGGCCTGGAATTGTTGGAGGTAAAACCGGAAAATAATTTTATCAATATTGGAGAACGTTGTAATGTTGCGGGTTCCCGTAAGTTTCTGAGGCTTATAAAAGAAAAAAACTACGAAGAGGCGCTGGCGATTGCCCGTAAGCAGGTAGAAGACGGCGCACAGGTTATTGATATCAATATGGATGACGGACTTCTGGATGCAGTGCATGAAATGAAGACGTTTCTGAATCTGATTGCATCGGAGCCCGATATAGCGCGTGTGCCTGTGATGATTGATTCCTCCAAATGGAACGTTATTAAAGAAGGATTGATGTGTGTTCAGGGTAAGAGTATTGTTAACTCAATAAGCCTGAAAGAAGGCGAAGAAGTATTTCTGGAACGTGCCACAAGGATACGCCGGCTTGGTGCGGCTACGGTTGTGATGGCATTCGATGAAGAAGGGCAGGCAGATGTTTTTGAACGCAAGATAGAAGTCTGTGAGCGTGCCTATAAACTCTTGACCGAAAAAGTCGGCTTTCCGCCGCAGGATATCATTTTTGATCCGAATGTGCTGGCAATTGCGACGGGTATGCCGGAGCATAACGGTTACGGACTTGACTTTATACGTGCCGTAGGGTGGATAAAGAAAAATCTTCCGTATGCAAAAGTGAGTGGTGGAGTCAGCAACCTGTCGTTTTCATTCCGTGGTAACAATTATGTCCGTGAAGCAATGCATGCGGTATTTCTGTATCATGCAATCCGTGAGGGAATGGATATGGGGATTGTGAATCCTTCATCGTTTGTTGCTTATGAAGATATAGAGCCTTCATTCCGGAACTTACTGGAAGATGTGATTTTAGCCCGTCGTCCGGAAGCTGCAGAAGAACTTATCAGTTACGCACAGGAAAATGCCGAAAAATCATCCGGTATACAGGAAAATATACAGGAAGCCTGGCGTGAACAACCTTTGGAAGCACGTATGGAATACGCCTTGATGAAAGGGATAGGCAGTTACCTGGAAACAGACCTGCAGGAGGCATTGGAGAAGTATGATAAGGCTGTTGATATAATCGATGGGCCTCTGATGAATGGAATGAATAAGGTAGGAGAGTTGTTCGGCGCAGGAAAAATGTTTCTTCCCCAGGTTGTTAAAACCGCGCGCACCATGAAAAAAGCCGTAGAAATATTACAACCGGTCATTGAATTGGAAAAATCTTCATCCGGGGCGTCCAAAGCTGGGAAAGTTGTTTTTGCAACAGTGAAAGGGGATGTGCATGATATCGGGAAAAATATTGTGTCGATTGTACTGGCGTGCAATAACTATGAGGTAATTGATCTTGGTGTGATGGTACCAGCCGAAACGATATTGGAAACCGTACGGAAAGAAAAGCCGGATTTGTTATGTCTTTCGGGGCTGATAACACCTTCTCTGGAAGAAATGGTGAATGTGACGGATGAAATGCAGAAAGCGGGAATGCATATACCGATTATGATAGGAGGGGCGACTACATCGAAATTGCATACGGCGCTGAAAATTGCGCCACACTACGATTATCCGGTTATACATGTTGCCGATGCATCGCAAAACCCGATTGTTGCGGCAAAATTACTGAATCCGGATACACGTGATAAATATATCCATGAACTGAATGATGATTATGAACGTTTACGGAATATTCAATCGGCTTCCGTCGAAACAAAACCATTACTTTCATTAGAGGAAGCACGTGAGCACCGCCTGAAAACCGATTGGGTGAACTCTCATAGGATACAAGTTCCGAAACAAATAGGGGTACACCGGATAGAAATACCGGTGGTGGAAGTAATACCGTATATCAACTGGACATTCTTTTTTACGGCATGGAGACTCAACGGTCGTTATGGGGATTTATCGCAATTGCATGATTGTGAAGGATGTCGTGCCGCCTGGCTTTACGAACAACCGGAAATGGAACGTGCGAAAGCCAAAGAGGCATTGAAGTTATATGATGACGCGCAAAAAGTTTTAAGGAAACTGGTTTCAGATAGGGATATATCCGCTTGCTGTGAAGCTCTTTACGGATTTTTTCCGGCAGTAAGTATCGGTGATGATATTCGCATAGGAACCGAAACGATTCCGACATTGCGGCAGCAAACGCTTAATGACAAAGGGTTCTGTTTATCACTGGCGGATTATGTAATGCCTGAATCAGAGGGGCTTGAAGATTATGCCGGTGCATTTTCCGTTACGGCTGGCAAGAGTATGGAGGCTCTTTATCATCAATATGAAAAGCAAAACGACAATTACTACCTGATGCTTATTCAGACATTATCCGATCGTCTGGCTGAAGCGGTGGCGGAATACCTGCATGAGAAAGTGCGTAAAGAATTCTGGGGATACGCTCCTGATGAAAAGTTGTCGGTGGAAGAACTGTTCAAAGCGCATTATCAGGGTATCCGGCCTGCTGTTGGTTATCCTTCGCTCCCGGATCAGGGATTGATATTTATGCTGGACAGGTTGTTACAATTAGATAGGATAGGGGTAAGCCTGACTGAAAACGGAGCGTTACTACCGACATCGTCTGTTGCCGGATTCTATTTTTCTCATCCCGAATCGTCCTATTTTATGATTGGACGGATCTCCGAGGAACAATTACAGGATTATGCTGTTCGTCGTGGAGAACCGGCTGACGATTTGAGACGTTTCCTGATAAAGAATTTGAAATAAAGATGATGTCCGGTTGATAAGAATGCAATAAATATATTTTCTTCACGTTTTTTTAGTAAATCACGAATAAAAACTATAAGATTATGAAAAAGACGTTTTTAATTATTGCATTACTTATTGTTGTCCATCATGGTATTTCGGCACAGTTTGTTATAGGACCTAAGGTAGGATTGAATGTCTCGAAAGAATATTTTGGAAAAAAGATTATTGATGAAGATGTTGATTTCAGAACAGGTTTAAATGCCGGTGTTTTCGGAAAGTATGAAATTAATAAAATCTTTGATATTCAGGTGGAATTGTTATATTCACAACAAGGTTATAAGGATAATGTTGATATCATCGATTATGGTGGGGGAGTGATATCGGAGGGATATAAAATATTGTCACATTATTTGAATGTTCCTGTGTTGTTGAAATATTACCCTGTTAAACGTTTTTACATAGAAGCCGGTCCGCAGGTAGGGTTTTGTCTGAATTCTAAATTATCTGGGGAAAATAAAGAGATAGACAACGAACTTAACAGTTTAAAACTTGATTATAATACGGTTGATTTTTCATTAGCAGGTGGTATTGGAGTTCATGTCGGATATGGATTAACTGCTAATGTAAGATACAGTCACGGATTTACAAAAACATTATCGGATTCCGACTGGAAAAACCGGGTAATTCAGTTTTCTCTTGCTTATGATTTGTGGAGTTTTTGAATTTTAACATTATTAAAAAACACTTTGGTTTTCATGAAAAAGCTTGTAATTGTAGGATGTGGACGACTTGCCGCAATTGTTGCCGATGCGATTGTTAACGGATTATTATCAGAATATGATCTGATTGGGGTTTACTCCCGTACTGCTGCAAAAGCTGATTGTATTGTCTCTAAAATGCAACAGTCAGGCAGATCTTGTAAAGCCTGTACGACATTGGAAGATTTGTTAGCTCTGAAGCCTGATTATCTGGTGGAATCCGCCTCTCCTGCTGCAATGAAAGCGCTGGCTTTGCCGGCGCTAAAAAACGGTACTTCGATTATAACCTTGTCCATCGGTGCATTGGCAGATGAGAGTTTTTATAAAGAAGTAACGGAGGCGGCCAGAGTGAATGGAACGCGGATTTATCCTGTGTCCGGAGCTACCGGTGGTTTTGATGTGCTGAGGACTGTTTTCCTGATGGGAAATGCGTCTGCGAGTTTTTTCAATGAGAAAGGACCTGACGCATTAAAAGGAACAGCTATTTATGATGAATCTTTACAAGCGGAACAACGCGTTGTTTTTTCAGGAAACGCAGTAGACGCCATCGGTTTGTTTCCGACAAAAGTAAACGTTGCAGTTGCCGCTTCATTAGCATCTGTCGGTCCGGAAAAAATGAAGGTGTCCGTACAATCTACACCCGGTTTTACCGGAGATACCCAGCGGGTTGAAATAAAGAACGATCAGGTGCGTGCAGTTGTTGATGTATATAGCAAAACTTCCGATATCGCGGGATGGTCGGTAGTTAATACACTGATTAATATTGTATCTCCGATTGTTTTTTAAAGTGTCCGGATAAAATACAGGTCAATAAAAAAAATCGCAACCTTAAAGATAGGAGTTGCGATTTTTTTTATTTTTGAATTCACGTTATTCAATCCGAACCTTTTGTGTTTTACCGTTTCCGAATACGACAAAATACATTCCCTGTGGCAGGGATACTTTCCGTTCCCCTTCAGGCACATTAAATTGCTTGTACAGGATCCCTGTTATCGTATAGATAGATACCGGGATTTCCGCTTCGGAACGAATGTAGAGTGTATTTTTGTAAGCCCATGCCGACAAACCGCCTGTGTATTCGTTGTCGGTTGCTTGTTCGAAGCTGATTGTCCAGGGTTCGACCACCTGGCTCAATGTATATTCATAATTCCCGTTATCAAGCAGTATACCTGTCATATCGATGGTGCTTCCGGAATAGGTTCCTTCTGCCGTTACCTTCAATGGATTATCCGTGCTGAAAGAAGCGGTAAAACTGAAATCCTGATGCCCTTCCACATAATAGACTCCCTTACCGGGCGTAGTCGTAACCAACGGATGCGAAAGGATACGGACATAGCGTTGGATTGTCGGGTCAATATATGTTGAAAAATAGAATCGTCTTTCCCAACATCCGCTGGGTTCACGTACCCATATGCTGACCCCGTCTATTGTAGCCATCCGTTCCTCCTCCGTGAGCGGCAAATATACATTTCTCCAGTCCAGTTCGTTGATACTTCTCATCAGATTCGGGCTTCCCCCTGAAATTCCCAGGTTGAGCATATACTTTGAATTATAGTAAGGTCTTATTTCCAAAGAGTCATAGGAGGGATGATTGTATAACGCTCCCCAGCTGGATGTATCGCTTCTGCCCCCTTCCAGTTTTCCCGCTATGGCTCCGGTTTTCCCAATCACATCATCCGGGATTGTGTCTAACACAAATCTGGTTCTGATCTCCCCCTGTTGTTTTTCGAGGATAAACATGTCGGGTAATGCATTGTCATCCATATCTTTAGTAAGATCCTTTACCAATGCTCCCAGATAACTCATATCGATGATCCTGTCATTGTACTTATGCGGTAATGCCGTGAGGACCAGATCCAGTTCACATCCGGCATAATATGAAGCGTCTGCCTCTTCATATTTTTTATACCAGGGAGCCATTAAGGGATCATTATTATCCGTTGACCATTGGTGAACAGGTATGATCCGGACCTGAAGTTCCCAATAATCGGGAATACCGTTGCCGTTTTTATCATAAGCCCAGACGACATACAGGTTCACAGGATTGTTTTGAATCTGTACCGAATCCCTTGGGAATAGAATATCCTCGGGTTCCTCTTCGGGAAATTCGATGGGAATACAGCCATCGGTTGGACTCCATCCGACAAAGATCAAAGAATCTGCCGGAGGCCGTTGAAGGTTCCCTGAATTTCCGGCTACCTGTGTGTATTCGTAATTTAACAGACATACGGGATTCGGAGAAGGTAATTTTCCGCCGGAAGCCGGATAAGCGCTGTTTTGATTATAAAGAAGCGGATAATATACCAGTTCATTATTAGTTATATCACATTCCTGGTGGATCGGGAATGTTGTTCCATCGTCATTGATGCGTATAATAAGCTTATCGAAGGGAACAAGAGTCGAGATGTCTGTGATTTTAACGGTAACAAACAGCGTATCCCCCGGTTGGATGGGTGTATTTTCTGCATACGTGCTTATTTTGTTTGCCGGATTGATGCTGTTCTTATATAAAGTATAATTCAGTGGAGTCGTAAATGTTGCAGCTCCGATATTGACAATACCGACATTGAAATTCACCCTGTTTCCGGCATACGAGACTGTTTGTAATGAGGGATCGGGAATAATATCGGGTGCAAGCCATAACAGAGTTCCGTTTTTATTGAGCATGGTTTGCTGTTGCATGATATTATTGAAAGGGCGGACATCGTCTGTTGTACCCAGTATGCCGTCGGGTCCCGGAAGGGTAGTGGCAATACCGATAGGCCTTTCCGGTATGGTTAAATCTTCATTGACTCTGACCGGATTATAGGAATACTGGTTCCATACTTTACGTGCCGGGGCCCACGGGCTGGCCGGGTCACTGGTGAAAATATCGATATAGGCTTCATAAGTGAAAAAATCCTGTGAAGCATGGGTTCTTTTATCGCCAGTATCCGAAGTTACCAGGATTGCCGAAGAACCGTTATTATATATATCGGCAATAACAGGATATTCAAAAGCTGTCGCACTATACGATTTAAATGAGCTTAAAGTATAGACCACTGTTGTATCCGCCCCGGTAATGTGTGACTTTTTACTTCCGTTAATAATCCGCAACTCATATTCGTCACGGTAAACGATTTCTGCAATTCCGTCCAGGTTAAAATCAAACAAGGTCATACCGGTTCCGCCGGATTGATCAACATGGTTAATATCCCAAAACAGTTCGAACTGGCCGGTTACTTCATTGTATTTTCTGGCCATGAAGCCCAGTTGATACTCAACTCTCCCATTAGAGATCAGTGTTACGATTTCGATCCGGCCATCGCCGTCAATATCGCCAACAAACGGTATTCCGAAAAAAACACTATTAGCACTAAAAGGAGAAGTAGGACTATCTGTTGCCTTTGCTAATATCGTTCCGGTGTTTGTATTTGTATGTGGAGACCATAGATATAAATGAATGGTTGTACCTGTTGTAGCAGCATTTACTCTTTGCCTTACAAGCACTTCCAGCTTACCGTCATTATTAAAGTCACCAACAACTGTGACGCCATCGGTTCCTGCTCCTGAGGGAGCCCCTACTGATGAAATTACATTTAATATTTTCGGGCTTCCTGCCGTGCGGTCAATTTCAACTTTATAGATCTGGTTGCCGGCCACTAATTCAAGATCGTCATCTCCTAAAATATTTACGGCCTGCGGATAGGCAACGTAACCGGAGTAAGTTGTCATTAATGCCGCTTTACCAGTATTGTTAGTACTACCTCCATCAGCTAAGAGTTTGCCGGTGGCCGCGTCAAATATTTTATTACCGACAAATACTTCCGTCCAGCCGTCTCCGTTAAAATCAGCTAATCCGATCATTCCTTTCGTGGTTGTGGCATCGCTTGTCCAGGAAAATGTATTACCCGGATTTGTAGCATATAACAAATTTGTGGAAGCATCCCTGTAAAATATCAGGTTTTCATAGACGTCGGGCGCCTCACTGACTTTAATTTTTCCGATTGCTCCGAATGAATGAGCTTCCGGAGTAATTCCGGTAATAGAGTCAATGGTGGTAAAGTCCGGACCATAAAAAGTTTTTATCTTATCCGGATTTATATTTGGCTTTCCTTGTATTCCTGTCGCTACAATATCGGGATAACCGTCATCATTCATATCTCCCACAAGAAATTGTGATACGGTTCGTACCAAACCTACCGAATCAAGTTTTTGAATGGCCCAGTCCTGAGCTACCGGATCAATCCAGCAGTCTATATCCGATATATACTCCGGTCTTTCTGCTATTGTGATATATACAGTTGCTGTATCGGTCTCAGACTCATCTACGCAATGAATGCTATACCTTAAAGTATCAGCCGTTTCTCCGGTAGCCGGCGTGTATATAATCATCGAACCGCTCACTGTTGCTGTTCCGGTGTAGGAGGGATCGTCAAGTATCTGGATGACAGGATTTGTACAACCTGAAGAAACTGTATCGTTTTGTGTTACATCGAATTCATTATCAGTAAAACTACTAAAGACTGTATACCAATCATCGTTCGCTTCAATCGTTGCGTTCATACGATCCGGCAAAAACAGCATTAGTAAAAATGAACTGGTTAAAATAAAAACGTTAAACGTTAACCTCATTTTCTTGTATATTTGTGATTAAGTGCATTGTAGAAACGACACAAATGTACAATATTTTTAGAAAAAAAAGTTTTTTATGTAAAAAAACGCCTTATATGAAAAATTGCAGCATAAAAAATGCTATATAAAAATGTATATGAATTATTTATGTATAGTGAATAAAATGTATTTTAATTAAAAAAAATCAGTTAAATTTGCCAATACTTTTTCGCTCAGGCGGTCAAAAGCCTGGCTTGTACGACCTGTCGACACTTGCATACATCGTACATGAGGGTGATTAATCAAGGTTGTTCCGCCTAAGGCTCCAACCGTATCGCAGAAGCAAAGATTGTTGCCCTCCAGCCATCCGGAAAAAGGAGGTTCATCCCATGCCGGAGATAAGCCTACATTGAATAATATCTTTCTGTTTCCTAACTTTTCAAATTCAACTTCGTGTAATAATACCGTATTTTTGTTGAGACAGCAACAAATAACTTCGTTTTGGGACAGAAGTTCATCAAGAGGCAGAAAACGAAATCCTTTGGCTTGTGCTTCTTCTTTTTCGCTACGGGCAAAATAAGTGATTTCGGCACCGAAGAAGTTCAAGGCTTCTGCGATCATGCCGCCTAATTTGCCAAGTCCGACAATGCCGGCTTTTAATCCGGTAATTTCACGGGGTATTTTATCCCAGGGTTCCTGACCAAAACCATGCAGACAACGCACTAATTCGGAAATCACATATTCGACAACTCCTTCATCGCCATAATCCCGGATACCGGTTACGGTAATTCCCAATTCATTCGCATAACGAATATCCACATTTGCACTTTCCGGGGAATACAATGAACAACACATGCCAATATATCTGATATTCGGACACTTATCTAATGCATAGCGATTAATCCGTGATGTATAACTCAAAAGCACGGCATCAGCGTCTCCGATCCGGACCGCGACTTCGTCGTCATTTTGAGGAATGTCATTATATATAATAACTTCATTTGCAAAAGAATGCAAAGTTTTTTCTGCTGATGGAATCAGGCCGATAGGTTCTATGGCTACAAGTTTACGAAACATAAGTTGATAATGATATGATTATTCAAGATATAATTTTTTCATATGGTCCAGGTCTACTTTCAATACATCCTGGAGATATTTTTCTATATTCCCATGATCTTTTTTGATTTGTTCAAATCCGGCCTGAAGATATTGAGGTCGTACCTCCAATAAGGGCTTCATGTTTGGAATTGAATCTATGAGAGCCCGGTATTTATCTTCCAGCTGTTTGTTAGAAAGCAGGTAATCCTCAAAAATTGTTTTTTCATCGACTCCAAGTGATGCCAGAAATAATGCGGCTCCCATCCCTGTACGGTCCTTTCCTGCGGTACAGTGGAATAATAGCGGAATCTCATTTTCATCCTGTAGCAAGGCGAAAAACGCCCTGTATTGGTCGATAATCGCTGAGTCCGTAACAAACAAACGGTTTATTTCCTTCATAAACTCTTCTCCGTTATCACCCATAGAATCGGCTGAGCCACTTCTACTGCTGTGCCTTCCCGGATTTATGATCAGTTCAACTGTGTTTGTCACAGAAGCCGGTTTTTTATCAGGAAAATCTTCTATTTCCTTTTCGGATCGGAAATCGACGATTGTACGCAACGGAATATTACTGAGATAATC
>JAITVS010000303.1 GCA_031285685.1 Tannerella sp. | reverse complement strand
AATCTGTATTTGTTATGTAGTTAAAGAAACAATATGAATTTTGCCGCTCATTATTTTACACGTTATAAATCTCTTCCTCCCTTTTTTCGTGAAAAGCCGGATGAAGGATTGGAGATAATTGTTATTATACCATGCCTTGATGATGAATTTATATTTCATACATTAGATTCGCTGGAACGTACGGATACTGTTCCTGTCGGGATCGAAGTGATTGTAAATGTAAATTCCGGAGAAAAAACACCTCCGGAGGTTGTCGAAAGAAACAGGTTAATATTTGACGGGCTGAAGCAAAAAGCCGAAACCGGTTTTTATAAAAAATTCAGATTGATACCCCTACTTGTTGAAAGTACGGAAAAGAAAAAGAGCGGTGTGGGGTTTGCCCGGAAAACGGCCATGGATGAAGCTGTGAGGAGATTTGCTTCAATAGATAAGCCGGAAGGCCTGATCGTCTCCCTGGATGCGGATTCACTTGTCGCAAAAAGTTATTTTCAGGAAATAACGAAAGCGATGGATAACCGGTCGGCCGAATGCTTTACATTCCAGTTTCAGCATTATTATGACCGGTCTGTCTATCCGGAAAATGTGATCACTGCATGCCGGTTGTATGAAATTTATCTCCGTTACTACCGGCTGGCATTGAAGACGTTTCAATTTCGTCAGTCGTTTTCCCGCAACGGCGGAAGCAATCTAAACGTTGCTTCTGCCCGCCAGCTTAATGAAAACGTCGATTTCCCGTTTGCTATTCATACGATCGGCTCCTGCTTCGCTATACGTGCCGAAGCGTACACCAAACTCGGCGGAATGCCTCCGAGGCAGGGTGGGGAGGATTTTTATTTCCTGCAGAAGGCGGTAAAAATGCATCCGGTATATGAAGTCCGGGAACCGATCGTATTTCCGTCTCCACGTGTTTCTGACCGTGTACCTTTCGGTACCGGGCCTTCCGTTCGGAATATTCTTGAAAAAGGGGAGTATTTGGTATATAACTTTGAACTGTTTAGTTTGCTCAAAGCCTTTTACGGACTTTTTCCGGCAATGGAACATGAAGAGGTGAAAGAGCGGATTCCCTCTGTCATCTTGGATTATATCGGCGCCGATACTTTTGACGCAATCCTTTCGGAATGCAGGAAATACTCATCTTCATCCAAAGCTTTTGTAAAGCGTATGTATGATAATTTTGACGCTTTTTTTATCGTAAAGTTCCTGAACACTTTTAATGACAGCGGGATTTATCCTCTGATTGACGTCATGGATGCAGGCCGTATCTTGTTAAATTATTATGGCATAAAAGCATCGGATGATGTATATGAGAGACTGATGTTGCTGGATATAAGCAGTTGAGATTTCTTATCAGTTATTATTTTTAGAGTTATTACCGGTATTGATGAGGCTTGAGGGCCTATCCGTATACCAGCCATATCCGTTACGTCGTTCATAACCGATTTCCGCCATGGAATACCGCTTGATACCGTCGCGGTCACAGAAAAAAGGCCTGTTATCTTCCAGTTCATAAAAACGCGCCCATAAGGGAGGGGTGCCGGGAGATTGTACCACACGACGATCTCTTAACCCTTTATCATTGATATATGTTTCCACTTGAATGCCATCGATACGTACTTTTTCGAACCATTTTTTTGCAGCTTCGATAGAACGTTTTACTTCCGGGGAGGGATTCTTAATGCTTTGCAGTAACAGAACGATATCAGCGGATTCCGAACCGCTCAGAGACGGTAATTCGTATGCACGTGCTTTGGCCGGTTCCAGTGTTTTCGCATCGTGTTGTGCACACCATACGGTAAGTTCGCTGTTTTGTTTGTATTGCGTTTTCAGAATGCAGTCTACTCCGCGGTTAAATGCTTTCGTACATTTCGAGGGATCGTCTTTGCGAACGAAATCGTAGGCCGGATCTTTATCCGCAACGCTTTTGAGAAGTTGCATCACATTCACCATCGCATCGTCATTATAGGTGATGCAGGAGTAATATCCTTTTCTTAACGGGTAAAACTGCGGCCATCCGCCGTTATCGTATTGTGCTTCATACAAATAATCGAGCCCTTTCAGAAAGGCTTCTTTACAGGCAGGAATATTGGTTTCTTTGTAAACTTTGGCGAGATAGATCATTTCAAAGATTGTTGCGTCATTATCGATTGTGCTATCATCCATATTGTTTTTTTCTTCCAGAATCTTTTTTTTGTACGAATCGCTCATCATGTGGTGTATTTCTACGTTTTTAGGCCATCCGCCGGTATTACGCTGGTATAATATTACATTTTCCGCGATGAAGACAGCCTGTTCGCTGCCATACCATTTTTCAGGCATATTATGTACAATCTGCTTCCATCTCAGCGTATTTATATCCGCTATGGAATATTCGGATTTATCCTGCTTTAATACTTTATCAAGGAAGTCGGCCATATAGTTGACTGTAGTTTCAAACCACGGATGAAATAACCAGAATGTGTGTGGCGTACTGTCAATCGTATGTGTTTCCGAGTATATGCCTAATACGTCCATTTTGGCTATTTGCCGGTCACGTCCTTCGTGAAAGCGGAGTATTGCACTGTTAATGAAGCACACCGGTGCGGATTGCTGTGATATCCAATAGATGGGAGAGGCCGACATCCAGTTTTGCGGATTGTCTTCGAATGCGCCTCCAAGCCATACGGCGTCGATCGGCATTTTATCACCATCATCTTTGGCCTTTTGCGCCCTGTTCATGATTGTCTCGGCGGCAAAATCACATAGTCCGTCTATATTGATGACAGCCTGGACACAACTTGAATTATCCATGTTTTTGAATCCGCCTTCATGAATGGGTGATCCGTTGGTGGCTCCGGTCAGGTTGGCAAGTTGTCCTCCCGCAGATGTGCCCGAAACGGCTATACGTGATGTGTCAATGCCATAAGCAGCCGCATTTTCGCGTAACCATCTGATAGCAGCTTTAATATCGTGAAGTCCTGCCGGATAGAGCGCTTCCGGGATAAGACGGTATTCTACCGGAACAGTGACATATCCCTTTTCCGCGACCTTTAAAGCCATCGGAATTTCCATGGAAAGGTCTCCGGAATTCCATCCTCCTCCGTGTATCATCAGGAGCGCCGGATAAGTTTTCCGGTCGTCGGGGCGGTAAATATTCAGATGCAGATCCCTGCTTCCGTAGGGGGTCTCTCCAAGAGTCGTGTAAACGACATTTTCATATGCCTTTATATGATCCGGTTTTTCCGGGGTTGCTATTTCTATGTGTGGAAAGTTACGGCGTTCTTTGATAAAAGTCTGGTATGTT
>JAITVS010000300.1 GCA_031285685.1 Tannerella sp. | reverse complement strand
ATAACATTTATTCCTCCTTTCTTTTTATGATAAAGAATCGTTGAATTTTCTAACAACAAAGGTATGATGTTATTATATTGATGCTTTTTGCAATTTTGACTGATGGTTATGGAAATTTACCATAATTGTTATCTGTAATTCGTAAATGAGATGGTTATATACGAATTGATGCCAAAGATATGAAATAAAAAGAGGTTACTCCAATGGGTAACCTCTAATTTATTGCCGTCTTTTCTTTTTTATTAGCGTATGGTGATATCTTCAGGGGTTATAATTCCGGAAGATATCAACTTTATTATCAATGGAGTTGTTTCCTTTAAATGAAAAAAGCTAAAAAGACAAGACAAGCCTATGATAATAATCTTTATTTTTATCCGTGTAGAACTTTATCCATATCAATGACCGGCCAGGGCTTATATTCTCTCCATGCTCCCCGGGTAAAGTCGGGAATCGCTACCGAGCAACTCTTATTCAGTACGGATCTCTCCGTTAACTCTACGAGTGAGGACCAGGCTGCAGCATCATAAACGCTTTGATCCAAAGGATATCCGTTTCGTAAACAATAAATTAAACGCCAGTCCATGATATAGTCCATGCCGCCGTGACCACCTACCTGTTTCGCTTTTTCTCCGATATAGCTGCTTAATGGATGTTCGTATTTAGCTAAAATTTCAGTTTGTTTTTCTTCATTCAGAAAAGAATGTGTGTCCGGTTGAATGGCCATTTTTTTGTCCGGATATTTGACCGCCATGCCTTTTGTTCCCTGCACCAGGTGTATTCGTGAATAAGGTCTTGGAGAAGTCGTATCATGTTGTATCATAATACTTTTACCCATCACAGTATGAATGATTGTCGTATTCATGTCTCCCAGCATATATCGTTCGGACTGGGTTATTCGTTGATCGTCTTTCAGGTTTTCTTTGGCCCAGAGCGACAAGCCGAACTGATTCGTTGAAACGGAAGACAGGTATTCCATGCAGTCTCCCTGATTGATACCCAGGATTTGTGCTACCGGTCCCAGACCATGAGTCGGATAAGGATTTCCTGTATGATACTTACTGTATTCTAAGCGCCAATTACGATCGTAGCTGTTGAATTTACCTGCGCGTAAATCATGAATATAAGCTCCTTCCGCATGGATGATATCACCGAATATTCCTGAACGGGCCATATTCAGAGTTGCTAATTCGAAGAAATCATAGCAACAATTTTCCAACATCATGCAATGTAATTGCTTCTCTTCCGCTTTATCGACTAAGGCCCAGCAATCTTTTACGGTTAATGCGGCAGGTACCTCTGTTACCACATGTTTACCATGATCCATTGCGTAAAGTGCGATCGGAACATGAAGTTCCCATGGAGTGGCATTATAGATAAGATCGATGTCGTCGCGTTCACACATTTTCTTCCAGTCTTCTTCTTTTGTATAAGAAGTGGCCTCCTTGCGATTATTTTTTGACAGGACATTCTGGCTTTTTTCCATCCGCTCCGGCATTAAATCACATAGAGCAATAATTTCAGTACCTTCTATCTGGCTGAGCCTTGCGACAGCTCCGCCTCCCCGCCCGAGTCCGACTACACCAATACGTACAGTTTTTAAAGGCTTGCATTTTAAACCCAATACGGATTTTCCTTTCCTTACGGGAACATTATCAGCTATCTGATCAGAAACGGATGTCTGATCCGGAGCCAGCGCATTCATCTTACCACTTACCATTGCAGCCGTACCTCCCAGCAATGATGTTTGCAAAAATTTTCTTCTGTTGATTTTCATACGATTATAGATTAATTAAAGGTGATATGGGTTTCTTCTAAAAATACCGTGGTTTCATAAAATCGTTATTGACTTCTATGGCCATGTCATCATGACAAAGGACGCAAAAAAAATCAAGAAAAACAAATGCAATGGGTACGTTATTTTGTTCTCTTTCGTTTTAGCATCAGCGGACTTGTTTTAGGTAATCGACCGGGTTTAGAAAAAATATTTTTCTCCAGCCGTGAGGCGCTTTCCGATCGACTCGCCATACATATGGAATTGCTGTAATGATGGAATAGTGCAGATGAGCCGGAGTATTCCCCGCATTCCCGCTTTTACCGACGGTTCCGATGCGTTCGCCTGTACCAAGCCATGAAAAAGATGAAGTTTCGATGTGTTGCAGATGCGCATAATAATGAAACCTCCATTTGGGGCCAAGCACCAGCACAACATTACCTCCGGCTCCGTTTTCGCCGGTAAAGACTACTAATCCGCAGGTTGCCGAACGCAGAGCCGTTCCTTCTTTGGCAAAAATGTCAACCCCTTTATGGGTAACCGATTTTCCCCACGGGTAATACCAGAATGTTTCGTGATTGTAATCTTTTTGTGTGGCGCCTTCAACCGGCATCACGAATGATTGCGGCATGAAGAAGCCAAGGGTAAGGATTCCGGTAATGATTAAAAAGAATATTTTGATTTTTGTCTTTCGTTTCATTGATATTTTCGTTTTTTCAGCAGTAAAAGGCGTTTATTCTTCTGAAATTTGTGTCTGTAATCAAAGTAATGGTGCATCTGTTGTATCACTTACATTCTTTTCTTTATCCGGACTTCTATCGGCGATTGTATTCGCTGGTAGAAATAGATTCTATCTTATCTTCTGTCAGTACGATGTAATACGACTTTCCTAATACATTTCTGTAATACCAGAGTTCTTGGTTTTCTTTTTCCGTAGAGTGGGTCGATACTCCATCGGGTTTACCTAAGCATAGTTCTAATATTTCCTTATTCATTCCGGCTTCGGGAATTCCTTTTTGAATGGCTGCCCATTCTTTTTCGCTGAAATTGAACTCTTTAAATATGTCTTTCGGATCGCATAACGTAAGTATCGAATAGAAAAAGTTATCGGAGTTTTCACAATACCGGTAATATTCTTTACTGGAGCCTTTTGGTTTGAAGCGGATGTAATAAGCGCCGAGGTTTAATCCGGAAGCCGGAGTAATGCCGGTTACTTCCAACGGGAAATACTTCATTCCCCAAGCGGTTTCATATTTTCCGTCCGCTTTTTTATCAGACCACAAGTTGTTTTTTAAATATAATGTCCGTCCGATAAGTTTTGAGAATTTTTCCAGTTCTTTTACTAAATATATGCAACCTGTACCGGAAGTTGTCGGTTTGATCGTATCGCTGGGGCTGGATAGATAATACCTGTATTTTTTGCCATCGTTTCCTTTTGCGACAACAAAAGTAAAAGGACGTCGTCCGTTTTTGTTTGGGATATTTTCGATGCCTGTTACTGTTAGTATTAAATTATCTAATTGTTTGTAAGGTATTCCATTATCGTCCAAATGGCTTTTGGTTATTTCCTGTGGCATAGCATCATAGAGGAAAAGCTTTGAATTAGAGCCTCCATAGGTGCAATTTTCTATGAATCCGAATTTTGTGCCGGGTTCAAAGACCCTGGATTCCAATAAACAAGAAGAGGTGAACTTTCTGTCGTCTTCGCATACAAAAATCTGATCGTCCTGCGCTTTTGCTGCGAATGCCAGTGTCAGAAGAATAAATAATACATTTGTTTTCATTGTTTAATTTATTGTTGTTTGTTAATATTGTTGTAGAATTAGTTGCTTTATTTACATGTTTTTATAGGTTTCATTTTCGGATCGTATGATTGCGATGGCATCAAAGACTTCGTCCTGACATTGTTTGTCTTCCCAACCTTTTTTCTCCAGTTCAAACCTGACCTCATCTTCCGTCTTTTCCTTCAATAAATGGTAGTGGGCAAAATAGACAACTTCGACAGGAATTTTTTCTACTTGATATAAAGATAGTCTGGAAAATGCAAAAATGTAGCAGATATAATATGTGAAACCTAACTGTAGAATCCTGCCGATGATGAATATTGTCAGACTGGTATTTAGATACGGTACTGGCAACTGTGATTGTGTTTTGAGATTCAGGTATTCCGCGAATCCGACATAATATATATCATATCTGCCGGTAATGATTTTATATTCAAAATATTCGGCAGATAAATAAGTTGTGAAAATCATTCCGGCAAGTAATAACTTCAAAGAGTTATAATTCGTATAGTTGCTGAGTTTTATCAGATATGTCAGTATAATCCCGATTACAAGGGCGACTCCAAATTCAAAAAATCCGATAACATGCATACCTTCGGCAATCATGTAAGCTACGAGGTATCCGCAAAATACGGCAGCCGTAATTCCGGATATCAAAATGAGAGGCAGGTTCGGGGAAATTCTTCTTTTAGGCTTCGGTAATTCTTCCGGAATTTGATAATTGTTCCAATTGACATCATTTTCATATTCGTCACCCAATTTTTTCAGACTTTCTTTGTCAAGTGCATTCGCTGTAATCTGAAATGTGTGAATAAACAATTTTACTTTTTTGGAATTTATCCACCTGCTCCAAAAAACGTTTTCCGGAGGTTTGCTTTTAACACTGACAATTCCACATTCATACGTGACACCGATTTTTTCTATTATACGACCATGTCCTATTTTTCTGTGTGCTACGACAGAATCTTGTCCTTGATAGACAAGAACCCATTCCAATTCTTCAAATACTTTGATCGCAATCGAAAGAGCCGTATTTACGTTAAGTTCCGTATGAAATGTTTCTTCATACATAGTTTTTGGTCTGTTTTATGTACTTTTATTCTACCACTTCCTTATTACCGTCTTTATCGACTTTGAATTCTAATTCGTAATATTCCGTCACGATATTACGACCTTTGAGTTTGGTGGCACCATCTGGTAAAATTCCATAAAATGAAAAATTACAGTAGAGATAAGGGCTATTAACCAATACTTTTTGATATTACCAATGTTCCTTTTGTAGACTATCTTTTGTAGTATAAAATATATCGGAAAACATGATTGTAATATTTATATAAGTTTCATTTTACTGATTTTAAAAAGGAACCATGGTCCGGACTTTTGTAAAAACTATTCTCCCAATCTGTGATTTGAAATATAATTTTCTGTTAAACTCATTTCTTCAAAGCAAGCTATATTATTCCCTTCTTTAGGCGACTGAGAACTAAGGCCCAGCCATATTTTTGCAGGGTATTCGTTTCTGTAAATGCGGGCAAGGTTCCAGTCAATACCATCTGTCGAATAATAAAACCCGATTTGTTTGACGTTCGACGAAATACGCAGATAAACATAGTTTTGATTGATAATATCGTGGTTATTATCATCCGAAGAACCTTCTGTTCTGACTGTAACAACGCGACAGCGAAGTTTTTCGTCGCGTTCGAAAGCATATTTCAGCCAGTTGCTGTCGTCAACATAGATATATACTGTACCTGCATCGTAGATTTTTTCTATCGGACTATCCAAACGGGTAGTAAATGTAAACGGTTTGCTGTTGTCAATTTCCGTCAATAGGATAGGAGCGGTCGCTTCGAAGCGTGCACCATCAGGCGAAATGAAATAGTTCGTTCCTTCGACACCATCGATTGACAAATGATTGTCGGCGACTTCATAATGCTTTTCAGCATTATTTATTGCTTTGCTAAAATCAATGCCCGAGAATGTCAGGGAAAGATCTTCCATCACAGAAGTCTTTTTGTTTTGATTGTTGTCATTGATGGTGTTGCTGTTGCTGTTATTACAAGCTGTTATCAGCAGAGACAGTGTCGTTATAAAAAACATTAATTTCTTCATGATAAAGTAGTATTTGTAATTAAATTTGTTCTTGTTTTTGACGATAAAGATACATAAATCAGGGTAAAAGTAATGATTTTATTTACATGTGTTGAGGAATATTGTAATAAATTAATCGGAATGATGAATTTTTATTTATCATTTTGTATTATCTTATTTTCCGAACCAATCCCGCATATTTCCCAGAGCAAATGGGTGGACTTGACAAAGCGACTGCTATTAGTATTTTTCTCTTCTTTCAAATTGGTCGTTTAATGTCAGATAATGAATGGCAATTAGCAATTGAATTCTCACATCTTCCGTATCGCACCATTCGAAAGCATATAGAATGTTTGACACAACAGTGGGGGACATATCCCCAGTCAAATAAAGTGTGTCAAAGTATTTTTTAATGTTGGCATTTTCTTTACCGAACTCCTCTAAAAATTTCCAATATTTCCCGTTATTGGTAAAGAAAATATATTTTTCGGAAAATGCATCAGGAGAATTAAAACGCAGACTTTCGCCAAAAAACCAAATTTGATTAAAGGTACTCTCACTTATTTGGTCGTACATCTCTTTTTGTTTTTGGAAAGATATTCCTATGTCAAAATTACCTGTTTTTTCTTTTTCTAACATGTGTGCGAAGAAATCATGATAACATTCCTGAATATTGACGCCATCTGCAACTTCTTTTGCCGGGCAAATCTGCTCGTTGAAAAAAAACAAAATTCTTGTCAAATCTTCTATTTCTGATTTATCAAAAATATCGATTATCATTCGGCATGATTCGAGCTGTTTTTTATTGCTACTATCACAACTAATTATCAACAATCCGAATAATGCAATTACCACACAAGATATAATTAGTCCTGTGGTTTCATTATTTTGTATGGGTATAGTACCGGTATTTCCATTTCGTTTTGTTTTTTTAGCTTAATGGCATATTCCAATTTAAACGGAATGGATTGTTCGGCAGATTTCTCAGCTTCCGGTAGATTTCCGAGCGTTCGTACGCATTAGTCGCCGGATCATTGATGTCATCGCCCGACCAGTAGCAGTAACCATTAAGATAACTTCTCATATAGGCATCCCAACCGGTGAATTGTTTTTGCAGTTTTTTTGCCGCTTCCAACGCGTAATGATATGCCTTTTCTTTTGTGAAATAGCCGCATATATAGGCAGAGCAGCTTACGTGAATAGCACGTTGCAAATCCCATCCTTCAAGCCCTTGTACGCCGGTACGGAAATTGAGCAATGAGTTCACCATCTCGTCACCATCTTTTTCGTTTTTGATTCTCCATGAACGTTCCAGCATTTCGGCCTTAATCCGCGCGTTTACAGGACTGATAAACATGCCGCCCCATATTTCCGGATCACAATTGTCAGTAGCCAGAAATACGGCATTTGCCGTATTGATCCATCGTTCCGAATCGGTCATGCGTTTTTTGTCAGCGAAAGATTTCCATTCTCTTTTTAAAACCTCCTCCATTTTCCGGGAAAAGTTGTCGAATTGGCCGTCTTCGATAGAATAAACCCTTTCACTTCCGCCAAATTCTTCATCTTCATCATCTTCATCATTTTCGTCATTGTCATCGTCATCGTCATCGTCATCGTCATCCTCATAATCCTCATCTTCTTCATAATCGTCCTCGTCCTCTTCTTCCTCCATCGAATAAAATTCAAAAACGGTTGTGCGCGTTTCCACATCAGAGGTGACCGGTTCTTTGACAAACACGTTGATGATATCGTTTTTAAACACCACATTCTTGTCGCCTTCAAACTCAAACTCAACCCGGTCGGTAAATACTGTTACTTCATTTTTTTTCTTGAAGAAGAGTTTGACTCGTGTCGGCTCTGCCGTGACTCTAAAAAGTTCATTTTCCATTGTTTAATAAATTATTGGTTATTTGTGTATTTGTTTGTGCTTTTCATCTTCTGATTTGAATTTGTCTTTCTGATTTTCTATCTCATTTATTCTATCTATCGGCAAATCTTCCTCAACCTCGCATAGTACATAATTCGGCTCGTTTAAATTTGTCTTATTTATAATTTTGAGATAATCATTCAAAATACGTTTCTCGATAAAGATTTTTCCGTGTCCGTAAATATGCCGGTCGCCCATATCTTTTTTTACGCCTGAGATCCAATATTCTTCTCCTGTTTCAATATCATAAAAATTGCCACTTACTCTGTCCGAGCCAATTCTTTGAAATGCTTTTCCATTGAAATAAAGCGTTTTTCTACTTTTTGAGAAAAAGACAAGACCAATCCAGGCCGGTCCGTTGTGTGAAAACCCGGTTTTTAATTCGATATATTTTATTTCAGATTTCATTTATGTCATTCGGAGATTAATCATATTGTGCATTGTCTACCCAATGTGCGACATCATAAGGTGTCCAGCATCCTTTTTGGGGGATATAATAAACGGTAACATAGAAATTCTGACTTCTGAGCCACGTTAATTCTATTATGTCAGGGATATTCGTCTGTTTAAAAGAGCGATCCAGGCGCCCTTGGAATGAAGGCGTACCAAATATCGGAGAACATATTCTTGGTGTAACAATATCAGAAAATTCTTCCTGCCTGTAATTCCAATATCGCTTTGATACGTCTGTGTTTTCGTTCTGCTTATATATATAAGCGCCCACCGGACAGCCTATAATGCTTAATGCATCATTCATATCCAAACTCATCAAACGCTCCTTATCACGTTTATAGAAAAAGAAATCACTCCATACGATATGTTCAATGTCATGATAGCCATAAGAATTTAATTCATCATCGGTTAAAGATGTATTATCAAAAAATGCAGGAATAGGCAATTCAATAATTTTTGTATAATGATTATCCGGATCAATTGAATGATACCTGTATAATTCCCAAAGCATACCGTCAATACATTCTTTTGTTTTTGCATCATACCACAAGACCGGTTTTATGCCACTGATTTTATCTGTTAATTCCCAGACATATTGCAACACTTCGACATTAGAATCGTTCTTCCAGAGAAAACGATTGTATCGTTTGTCGGCCATATATGAGTATGGCTTCTTATTTGGTGAACAAGCTTTTGATTCTTCTTTCCGGATCAATAATTTTTGTTCGGATATTAAAAAATATTGTGTATGAATACTATCTGCCGACATGTTTTTCAATGCTTCCAAACGGATATGATTGGCTAAATATGTATTTCTTGTTTGGGCGGCAATGGCCTTGATCTGTCTTTTAACTGATTCGCTGATAGAATCCGGTGAGGAGAGCGTTTGTGTTCGTATATTATAAATATCCGGTAATTCGCCAATGTTCCAGTATCTTTGTAAGCCGGGACTTATGAAAGTGTCCGATTCAATATACAAGGTATCTGTTCTGTCGACATATACAATTTGTTGAACATACTTATTTAACATATATACCGAATCTATTTCATAATGTATGATAATAGTATCAGTAACTAAAATAGGGAGCTCAATTTCGGATTTAGCCTTTTTGTTCTTGCAATTGAGTAAGCAAAAAAACGAGATCATTAACACCGCATTTACGCAGGCGTCAAAATAAGGTTGTAATGAAGGATTTTTTTGTACATCTTCAAATAGTAAGTATTCTCTTTTGTTGCTCATCATGTGTTTATATTTTATTAAACAGATCTGAAATTGGTATTGTTAAACTATTATAGATGATTTATTGTTCAGCTTGAGCAGCAGTAAATTCAAAGACCTTTCTATCATATACTGAGCTTTAGAATAACATTTACTTTTTCTTCTGAATCTGG
>JAITVS010000298.1 GCA_031285685.1 Tannerella sp. | reverse complement strand
GCGGCCGAAGCTTTTTCGGCCTGGAAGCATGCCTGTAATATTCAGGAAATGGTTGCGGCGGGGCGCGAAAGATTGGATATTCCCTATTTGATGAATGTCAGTATTGAGGTCAATGGCTGTGAGGAACCGGGGATGTGTTATATTTCCGGAGGGCCGGTTTCCCGGGTTCTGGAGATATATAAGCGGATTGCAACGGGGATTACTTTGTTTGGCCCGGATATCTATCTGCCGGCCGAGCGGGATTACCGGAAAGCATGTGCGGCCTATGCCCGGCCGGATCAGCCGCTGTTTATTCCGTTTTCCCGTAACCTGTATTGTTTTAGAACTAAAATCAACATCAATATCTTTCAGCCCCAAGAGTTCGGCACGGCGTATACCTGTCACATAAAACAATTCGATCATAGTACGATTTCGCAAGGCTTCAAAACCATCTTCCGGCACCGGTTCATCCAATATTTTTTCCATATCGGAATTATTTATAAACGCAGGTATCGGTTTTGAATTTTTGGGACCTGTTATCTTTTTCATGGGATTAGCCGACACTTCGCCTATCCGCAACAGATATTTATAAAACGACTTGAGCGCACTTAACTTCCGATTGACCGAGCGGGGCGATATTCCGTCTTCCATCAGGGATACAATCCACATACGGATAAGATCGTTATCCACGGACTTAATATCGACATCGGGAAAATGCAACGACAAAAACTCGGAGAACTGGCTCAGGTCTTTAGAATAAGAAATCTCCGTATGTAAAGAATAATTCTTTTCATAACGGAGATACTTTATATATTTCTCTATTAACAACATCATTCGCCCGCTTTTCAATCGTGAATGACGAAGTTAATATTTTTATGCGAAAAAGACAATACCTGTTTTTAGTCTTCAGAACGATGCATTGCCTGAACATAAACAGCATGCAATTTTTGTTCTCTCTTAACCACAGACGGTTTGCGGAACTCCTGACGTCTTCTTAGTTCTTTAACAACACCTGTTTTTTCGTATTTTCTTTTAAATTTTTTTAGGGCTCTTTCTATATTTTCGCCTTCTTTTAATGGAACAATAATCATAATTATTTTATTTTTTGTTTTTTTAAATTCTATTTTCTCGAAACCTGAAGACCTCTGTGGTCTTATTCTTTTATATATTAGGAATATCTTTTAGAATAATCTTATGAACATCACTTGTATAAGCAATATTAATTCTCTCCAATTATATGTATGTTCAAAAGATCATCAAACCTCCTCTCTGTTTCGGGCTGCAAATTTATTATATAAAATCTTAACTTCCAAGACTTTTTTCTATTTTATTCTTTTCATTCGGATGTGCGGTATTGTATCTTCAATATACATTTCCCCTATCTGACAGAAGCTATGGGTTTCATAAAACCGCTTCAAATGCCGCTGCGCCGATATGGTAATTGCCGTTTCGTGAAGGACCTCCGTCATAACGCCAATAGCTTTTTTCATCAGTTCATGCCCATATCCATATTTGCGAGACTCTCCGGCAATGATTACCCGCCCGACAGATGCTTCTTCAAAATAATCTCCTGCCTTAAATAACCGGCAATACGCTACTAATTCGTCATCAATATATCCATGCAGGTGTAATGCCATCCGGTCTTTATAATCCGGATCGAGATAAGGGGCATTCTGTTCCACCACAAACACTTTTCCCCGTAAATGCAATATAGCGTAAAGTTCGTCTGTCGATAACTCGCCAAATGTACTTACCTTCCAAGCAATTGATTTTTTCATAAAATCAATTAACGGCCGAAATACATTCCTCCGCGCTCAGCAATTTTTGTTCGCCGGAGACCATGTTTTTCAACATAATTTTATTTTCATTCATTTCATTTTCGCCGACAATGGCAACATATGGGATTTTATTAGAATCGGCATATTTCATCTGCTTATTCATCTTTGCCGGTTCGGGATATATCTCTGTCGCAACTCCCGACAATCTCATTTTAGTTACCAAAGGAAGGATGTATGCTTCTTCTTTTGCCCCAAAATTGACGAAAAGCACCTGTGTGTTCTGTATCGAATCTTCCGGATACAGATCCAACTGATTCAGTACATCGAAAATACGGTCGGCTCCAAAAGAAATACCAACGCCCGACACTCCCGGTAAACCGAATATTCCGGTCAGGTTATCGTAACGCCCGCCTCCGGTAATACTGCCTATCTGCACATCCAATGCCTTCACTTCGATGATAGCGCCCGTATAGTAATTCAAGCCGCGGGCAAGAGTTAAGTCCAATTCCAAATCGGAACGAACGCCTACAATCTTCAGCTTATCGAGGATGAAGGCGAGTTCATCGACACCCTGTATCCCTGTCTCTGACGCCTGCAAAACAGTTTTCAATGTAGTAAGCTTTTCCTCGTTACTTCCCTGCAACATAATGATGGGTTGTAACTGCTCGATTGCTTTTCGGGAAATACCCTTCGAGGCAAGCTCTTCATTTACTTTATCCGGACCGACCTTATCCAGCTTGTCAATAGCAACGGTTATATCCACAATCTTATCCGACTCACCAATGATTTCGGCTATTCCGGAAAG
>JAITVS010000277.1 GCA_031285685.1 Tannerella sp. | reverse complement strand
ACAGATTCCGGAGTTTTTTATATCTTTATAGAAATAGCTCTTATTTCTTGTCGTCAGCTTTCTTTGTGCATTCTTTCTTTTCACCCTTGCAGCACTCTTTTCCTTCTGCACTCTTAGTACACTCAGCTTTCTTATCACAAGCCTTAGCATCTTTTTTGCAGCAAGATGCTTCCGTTTTTGTACACTCCTTTTTTGTTTTGGTGTCCTGAGCGCTAACACTTACAGAAAAACTCATTGCAGCTACCAAAGCCATTCCCAAAATTACCTTTTTCATAACCTTTGTTTTAAAATTGTTTGTAATAAATACTTTATATAATATACTTTTACGTCGTCAAAGGAATATATTTTTTCCGAGAGTAAAAACAGCATTTTATATAAATTATATATTTAGCCTCTTTTTTTCATATTTTTAGCAATTACATTCCGGTTCTGATTTTACGTTATCCCAAATTCGAAAATTTCACTTATATTTGTATGCTTAACACAGTACACAAAGTCATGAACGAAGCAATACGAAAAGATTTTCCGATTTTACAACGCACCATATACGACAAACCGCTGGTTTATTTAGATAATGCGGCCACAACGCAAAAGCCACGTTGTGTAGTCGAAAAAATCACGGAGGAATACTACAATGTAAATGCAAACATTCACCGTGGCGTACATTTTCTGAGCCAACAGGCGACCGAGGCGCACGAAGAGGCGCGCCGGACCGTACAAAAATTTATAAATGCGGGCAAATCCGAAGAAATTATTTTCACACGGGGCACCACAGAGTCCATCAATCTGGTAGCGTCGAGTTTTATTTACGAATTCATGTCACCCGGCGATGAAGTCATTATTTCCGGCATGGAACACCATTCGAACATTATACCATGGCAGATTCAGGCGGCACGATACGATATATCCATCAAAGTAATACCTGTAAACGAAGCCGGAGAGCTTGATATGGACGAATATGTAAAACTATTTTCCGAAAAAACAAAATTAGTATCTGTTACTCATATATCAAATGTACTCGGAACCATCAATCCTGTAGAAGAAATCATCCGGATATCCCACCAGCATAACGTACCCGTAATGATTGACGGAGCGCAAGCCGTAGCGCATAAAAAAGTTGATGTACAGGCTCTGGATGCGGACTTCTATGCATTTTCGGGACATAAGATTTATGGTCCGACGGGTATCGGTATTTTATACGGAAAAGAAAAATGGTTAGACAGACTACCTCCATATCAGGGTGGAGGAGAAATGATTGCATCCGTCTCTTTTGAAAAAACAAAATTCAATGACCTGCCATTTAAATTTGAAGCCGGCACTCCCGACTATATCGGCAGTACGGCGCTGGCCACCGCACTTGACTATGTAAATAACATCGGATTACCGGAAATTGCACAATATGAGGACGGATTACTTCATTATGCTACAGATAAGCTTCGCAATATAGAGGGTATGCGTATCTTCGGACATGCGGCGGAAAAAAGCAGCGTTATTTCCTTTTTAGTCGGAAATATTCATCACTACGATATGGGTATGCTGTTGGATCGTCTCGGCATCGCTGTTCGCACGGGACATCATTGCGCGGAACCATTAATGCATATATTTGGCATTGAAGGTACGGTAAGAGCTTCATTCGCGTTTTATAACACAAAAAATGAGATTGACGCATTAGTTGCCGGCATCGAAAAAGTAAGTAAAATGTTTTGAAAACAAAATAATTTATGCTCCTTCCATACATCGAAAAAAATCGTATCGAAGCAGGATGTGACGAAGCCGGGCGCGGATGCTTAGCCGGATCCGTATATGCGGCAGCTGTTATTCTTCCACCGGATTTTCACAATGAGATACTTAACGACAGCAAACAACTGACGGAAAAACAACGCGACACCTTACGCCCTATTATCGAAAATGAAGCGATAGCCTGGGCTGTAGGAATAGTGACTCCGGAAGAGATTGATCGCATCAATATCCTGAAAGCATCCTTTCTCGCAATGCACCGCGCCATAAAACAATTGAAAGTGATGCCGGAACACCTGCTGATTGACGGAAACCGATTTACTCCTTACCCTGAGATTGCACATACAACTGTAATCAAGGGCGACGGAAAATATCTTTCTATTGCGGCGGCATCCGTACTGGCTAAAACACATCGCGACGAATATATGGAAAAATTGAATGCCGAATATCCGGATTATTTATGGAATGAAAACAAAGGATACCCGACCAAAGCGCACCGTGATGCCATACGCCTTCACGGAGCTACTTCCTACCATCGGAAATCATTTACACTACTCCCGCCCTCACAGCTAACTTTAGATTTTTAATTCATCATCAATTAAACTAATTACTCATGAAACAGCTTTTCTTTCTGGCAGGACTGATGATTATCAGTCACATGACCACAGCACAAAACGGAAATGTTTATGAGACGCGTACCGTCAAAAGCGAGATTCTCAAATCGGAACGTAAATATTCGATTTACCTGCCGCCGGGTTACAACGAAACAGACCGCAGTTATCCGGTTTTATATCTTCTGCACGGAGCAGGAGACGACCATACCGGCTGGGTCCAGTTCGGACAAGTGCAACATATAGCCGACAATGCGATTAGCTCCGGAAAGGCCGGTCCTATGATTATCGTAATGCCGGACGCTGATACCGGCAGAAGAGGATATTTTAATGATATAAAAGGTGATTTTAACTATGAAAATTTTTTCTTTCAGGAACTGATCCCACATATAGAAAAAACATATCGCGTAAGAAGCGAAAGACGCTACCGTGCTGTCGCCGGCCTCTCTATGGGTGGCGGAGGAACGATCTTTTATTCTTTACACCGGCCGGATATGTTTGCGGCGGCCGCTCCGTTAAGCGCGGGCACAGGTAGTTGGAGTCTGGAAGAATACAAGGAAAGAATGAAAAATCAAACAGAAGGAATATCAGAAACTGCAATAGAAAAGCATTTCGAACATCACAGCATAGAAAGTATCATCAATAACGCATCGGAAGAAGAACTCAAACAGATTAAAAGCGTACGCTGGTATATCAGTTGCGGAGACGATGATTTTCTCTATGAAGGAAACGCGCGTATGCATATTGCTTTCCGTAAAAATGAAATACCCCATGAATACAGAGTCAAAGATGGTGGACATACATGGACATACTGGCGTATGGAACTCCCGTTAGTCCTTGAATTCGTGTCAAAGTCATTCATGCAGCACTAAGGCGATTCATCCCTTCTCTATAAAGACGATTCCGGTAATACAAAAATAAACGGGTTTATTTTTGTATTACTTCCGGCTTGCATTACCTTTGTCCCAAAAATTTCAAACAAAATAAAGATGTCAACACACAATGAGATTATCCTGGCGACTATTTCCGGCAATGATAAACCGGGAGTTACTGCAGAACTTACCGAAGTGCTTGCCAGTCATAATGCAAATATTCTGGATATAGGCCAGGCTGATATTCATAACAATCTGACGCTGGGCATTTTGTTCCAGATAACAAATGACAATGCGGGAGATACCATTAAAGATTTGATATTCAAAGGATATGAATTGGACGTCACGGTAAAGTTCCAACCGACTTCGAATGATGTGTATAGTACCTGGGTAAAAATGCAGGGAAAAAACAGATACATCATTACAATACTCGGACGTAAGCTCACCGCACGCCAAATAGCCTCTGTATCCAAAGTTGTTGCCGATCAGGGAATGAATATCGATGACATCAAACGTCTTTCCGGCCGCATTCCACTGGATGAAAATGAACGCGCACCCAAGGCGTGTGTGGAATTTTCCGTGCGCGGCACACCCAAAAACCTGGAGGAAATGCAAAGCCGGTTTCTGCAATTATCGGACGAACTGGATTTCGACATCTCCTTCCAGGAGGAAAACATGTTTCGTCGCACACGCCGCCTGATCTGTTTCGATATGGATTCCACACTTATCCAGACGGAGGTGATCGACGAGCTGGCCGAACGCGCCGGTGTAGGAGAACAGGTCAGGGCTATTACCGAGTCTGCCATGCGTGGGGACATTGACTTCAGTGAAAGCTTCAAGAAAAGATGCGCTTTATTAAAAGGGCTGGATGTTTCCGTACTTCAGGAAATTGCCGAAAATATGCCGATCACCGAAGGTATGGACCGTATGATGAAAATACTCAAAAAGGTAGGATTAAAAATCGCAATCCTTTCTGGTGGATTCACCTATTTCGGCAACTATCTCAAACAAAAATACGGAATAGACTACGTCTACGCCAACGAACTGGAAACTGAAGACGGTAAACTGACCGGGCGTTATATCGGCGACATTGTCGACGGCAAGCGCAAAGCCGAACTTTTACGACTCGTCGCACACGCCGAAAATGTTGATATCCGGCAAACCGTAGCCGTAGGCGACGGAGCAAACGACCTGCCGATGATCAGCGTTGCCGGATTAGGCATCGCGTTCCATGCAAAACCCAAATCAAGGAAACCGCTAAGCAAAGCATTTCCACAATAGGCATAGACGGTATACTTTATCTTTTGGGATACAAAGATTCATTTATAGAATCATAGATAACAACTTGTACTTTTACCAGCTTAAATTATCATCAACTAAAGTTGAAAACAGTTCCGTCCCGAGAGTGCAAAATAAAAATGAACTTTCATTTTGCACTTATCCCGGCTTGCATTATCTTTGCGAGTGATATTAAACCTTTGTAAGATGAAAAAGATAGTTTTATTCTGTATGATGATAGCGCTGACGGGTGTATTCGGTACTATCAATGCCCAGGAAAGATCCGGGCTTAGCGACAAGGCGCTCAGCGCACAGTACAAACATGAAATTGATGTTTTGAATTCGGAAATCAAGACGATAAAAGTCAAACTGAAAGCCGACAGTACAAACGCGGATTTACAAGCTGATTTGACAAGCAAACAGGCACAAGTGAAAAATTTAAAATCCAAAAAGGATGTGATAGACAAAGCGATCAAGAGCAAAGATGCTTCTGAAAAAGCAGCTAAAAAAGCAGAGAAAGCACAGGAGAAAGCTGAAAAAGCAGAGAAAGCACAGGAGAAGGCTGAAAAACAAGCAGCTAACGCTCAAAAAATAAAAGAAAGCGAAAAGTAAAAGAATATACAACTTTCTATACATCACAGATACGGATACATTTTTCAAGAGAAGCTATTTTGTCGGACTGCTTCGGAACGAATTCCTGTCCGACAAAACCTTTATATCCCGTTTCAACAAGCGCTCTCATAATGGCCGGATAATACAGCTCCTGCGTTTCATCAATTTCCGCACGTCCCGGGTTTCCTCCGGTATGTATATGAGAAAAATAAGAATGGTATTTACGAATATGTTCGATGATATTTCCTTCCATAATCTGCATGTGGTAAATATCATACAGCAATTTAAAATTAGGAGAACCGACACGTCGGCACAACTCGACTCCCCAAACAGTATGATCGCACAGATAATCTTTATGTCCTACACTGTTCAGCAACTCCATGGTCAATACGACATTGTATTTTTCAGCGACCGGCGTGATTCGCTTCAGTCCTTTTTCGCAATTTTCCCAACCCTGCAAATCGGTCACACCATTACGCTTGCCGGAAAAACAGATCAGATTCGTTAAACCCGCTTCCGCAACCATCGGTATTACCTTTTCGTAACTTTCTACCAATTCATCATGCAATTTCGGATCGTTAAAGCCACGATCAATACCCAATCCCGCTCCCTGTGCCATCGCCACTGTCAGTCCATGCGATTGCACCACGGACCAGTCTTTCGGATCCAGTAATTCGACCGATTCGATTCCGATATTCTTGCATATTTCACAAAATTCATCCAGCGGATAATCGCCAAAACACCATTTACTTACGGAATGGCGGATATTGCCTTTCAAAGGTTCTTTTGCTTCTGTTTTTTTCTTTTTTGCCTGACTAACCGCAGCATCCAGTTTATTCGTTGCCAAAACCGCACTGCCGGCTAATGCCGCTTTTATTGCTGTTCTTCGTGAAATAGATTTCATAGATATAACATTTATTGATTGATAAGTTCTATTTCCGCAAATATAGCATAAGTCAGCCGCAATGCAAAATAAAAGTATTTTTTAATTTCACGCTGTATCAAGGTGGTGTCTATTTTCGTATCTTTATTAGCTACGATTTCAGATCAGGCACTTAGTCTTCGGATAATTTATCTGTTAGTTCTTTCAGCTTTTCAAGAGATAATGCACTTTTCTTATTATCGGGAGAGATCATCGGTAAACTTTTCACGCCACGGAAAAACATTTCTTCTTCATATTTTTTCAAAACCGATCGCAAATACAAATACTGCTCGACCCCACTCGGCATTTTAGGTCGCTCCAGGACTTCCGACGCATATAAATAATTAATAAACAAGGCCCTATGCCGTTCTTCATCGGTCATCCCCTCCATATCTTTCCGGTTATAACAGATTTGTATATTTTGCAGCCAGGCCAATTGTTTCTTTTCCTTTTTCCATAACCGGTAATAAAGTTCGGCGCTTTTATCACAACTTCCCGTTTTAGCGAGCATTTCCGCCCGGAATTGCACGAGCTGATCATTCCAGTATTCATCCGGTTCCATCAGTTTTTCCGCTTTGTCAAAATAAGATAACGCCTTTTTCGGATCATAAGTCCGTCCGACAGAAATCCCAAGCAAAAGACAAACATCAATAGCCGTGGAATCTTTTTCAAAAGCTTTCTCCAACGGCTCTACGGCATCAAACCATTTCCGGGCGTAATACCGGGAGCACCCGCAGTACTTCAGTGTAACATACGAACTATCCTGCTCTGCCATAAGCGACGAATACAACGAGTCAGCTTGCACATATTCACTCTTTAAATAATAAATCATCGCCTTTTTCTGGCGCAAAGTTTTATGTCCCGGATTATAAAACAATGCCGTATCACAAACAGCAAACGCCTCATTGGCAAAATTATTAAATAAAGGATTATACAGATTCAGTAATGTATTGATTAATAAGGAGGCCAACGAAGCGTTCTCTATATTGGCTTTATAGGCCATCGAATAGCAATCCAAAGCAGAATATAATGAGTCCACACGCGTATAACAATCACCTTTTGCCCGTAAAATCACCGCATTCTCCGGATCTTTTTCCAGCAATAAATCATAGTATTTCAATCCGTCTGCATATCTTTCAAGCGCTACATATAAACGTGCCAGTTGATGATTCGCATAAAAATTTGTACTGTCATATTCCAGCACCAGTTGATAATACGTTTCCGCCTCTTTCAATTTTCCTATATTCACAGAAATACGCGCCAGGGTGTTAAGCATGTCCGTACGTGTAGAATCAAGTAAATAACACTGTTTATAACAATGATATGCGTCTTTATACCTTAACAAACCCTCATAAGCCTGGCCGATAAGGTACATTTTCGAGAAATCGGCAGAATCTGCCGGTTGCAAATTTCCGGCTTCCGATATTACTTTCTCAAACTGCTTTTTTTCTATATACTCATGCCACCCGGAATGCTGAGCTAACATCGTAGCACAACAAAACACAAGAAAAAAGGCCGAAAATAAATATTTACCCATGTACACATTGTTTAATTACTGTCCACCGCCTCCCTGGCTGCCACCACCGCCTCCTTCACCACTGCGCTGATCATCGTTGCTGATTCCGCGACGCGCCTTTTTCACCTGCGTATTCATTTTACCGAAGCGCCATGTCGCACTGAGGCGTACAGTCTGCCCAAAACGATAGTTCTCCGTGTGCATGGTATAAGTCGGATCATCATAATCCGATTTATAATAGATTTTGTTCCAGAACGGATCGGATATGTAACATGCCACCTCCATCTTGTCTTTCATAAACTTCTGAGAAACCCCAAATTGCGTATAATAATATCCGGAGCTTTTTCCCTGCAGCATAATCCACGGCGTTGAGCCTCCGGCGTTGGCCGAAACGGAACCACCTTTCCAAAAGACAAAGCGTGCGCCCAGATTTCCTCCGGCATTGACTCCTTCATTTGTTATATCCAAATTTTTATTCGCTTTTAGAATATTATAATTGATGCGGCTATTCAAATAAATATTGATCTTTCCATTCGGCCGGTATGAGGCATAAATATTCGCTCCGTAACGCTGGTTTGAACCTATATTATCATAAGTGGAATAGATCACTCCACCCTCATCCACAAATGAATACCGCTCTATCGCATCATCCGTAATTGCAGCATTCAGAGATATATTCACATTGAATTTAGGTGAAAAATTACTGTATGTCACATTAAATGAGTGAGCAATCTCTTCTTTAAGGTTCGGATTTCCATAACTTATGTTCATCGGATCCACATCATTTACATAGGGGTTCAATGACCATATACCCGGACGATAAAGGCGTTGTGTATACGAAGCTTTAATTGTTTGCGTCGGCTTCAATGAATATGAAAAATTCACATATGGAATAATATTAAAATAATTATTATCAAACTTTTCACGAATTTCAGACTTAGATACCCCGTCATTCCAGGTATATTCCCCACGCACGCCAACTTTTGTACTTGTTTTTTTATACTTGAAAAGATAACCCGCATACATACCCATGATATATTGATTATAATCCAGATCGTTTATACGGTCTACATCTTTATACCAATCCGGAGAAGTAGAATCAAGGCGTTGAATATCCGTTTCGCTAAAATTACGGCGATATATGGCTTTTACTCCCGCCTCTATTTGATGTTTATCTGTCAGGGGATCAAAATAATCCAACTGGAATGTATGTGTTTGTCCGGAAGATTCATTATCGGATTTCTGGCGATAAGTCTCATACCCGATTTCTCCGTCTACATTATTATTATATTTGGTATTATCCGGATTGTAATCGAGTTTATACGAAGCTGTAAGGGTTTTATCTTTCTTCATATAACTTCTCTGATAATCAATATTTCCGGACAGATATCCATATCCGTTTTTACTGTCGTAAGTATTTGTATAACGTTGTATCGGATCATTATTTACATTGCGTGTTTCGCTCATTGAAGAACTATTTGATTTGTAATTACCAAAATATCCCCAGGCAGAAGCACTTATCAGATTAAACGTATCAATTTCATAACCGGCTTCAAAATTAAGACTGTTTCCCGAACCACGATATTTACTACGGCTTTTGCTATCTACATAATGCTTATCATCTCTTTCAAAATTTTCACGATTTGAAAAACCCTCTGTTTCCGGTTGGCGATATGTATTCGTATAGATATTCGTTGAAAAACTGAACTTATTGATATTCGCCGAAATATATCCGTTAACACCGTATCCTCCACGGGAATCCGCATTAGCTCCGACACTTCCGGTATATCCGTTATTCGTATTTTTCGCGGTTATGATATTGATAATTCCTCCTACGCCTTCTGCCTCGTATTTTGAAGACGGATTCGTGATGACTTCAATATCTTTGATGCTGTTTGCCGGCATACTTTTGATCACTTCCTTGAAATTATTCGACATCAGGCTTGAACTTTTCCCGTTTACAAGCACCTTATAATTGGATTGTCCGTTCAACGTCACATTTTCTTCCGCGTCGACCGACAATAACGGCACCTTGCGTATCATTTCAAGCAATGTATTGGATTTCGAATCCGGATCCGACTCGACACTATAGACAAGCTTATCCGGATCACTTTTGATAAGCGGCTTCTGCGCCGAAACTGTCACTTCTGTAAGTTCTACCCCCTCATTCATCTTAATGACGCCCAGATCTTTATTCGTTACGCCGGCTTCCACAACAACATCCTGTTCCATAGCCGAATATCCGACAGCCGAAAAAATCAGTCTGTATTTTCCGGCCTGATTCACCTTCACATCAAAATGCCCCGATGCATCCGATGCCAGTTTTTTAACCACATTTGCACTGTCATCCTGTAATGTAATCGTAGCAAAAGCCACATCTTCATTACTACCTTCCACCTGAATATGCCCTTTCAGCAAAATCACCTGTTTATCATCCGCCTGCACCAAACTACTCATTCCAACCACACATATCATGGCCGCAATCATCATCAATCTTTTAATCATGTTTCATTCCTTTTATTTAGTTAATACACTCTGTTGTCCGATATGTGTACCCTCACTTTTTCCGTCTGAGGATTCTGAAGAGACTCCTTCGTTAGCCAAACGAAATCTGACAGGAACAGAATATTCCACAGCAACCTTCTTTCCCCGCTGTTCGCCAGGAGTCCATTTAGGCATAGAATAGATCACACGTATGGCTTCATCATCCAGTAACGGATCAACAGGCCTGACCACCTGCACGTTTCCGATCGACCCATCTTCCCGAACAACGAATTTACATGCAACACGTCCCTGAATGCCTTTTTCTGCCGCCATTGCCGGATAATTTATATTATCTGCAATATATTTCAGCAAGCTCTGTTCACCGCCGGGAAATTGCGGCATTTTCTCGACTGTTACAAACACAACGTCTTCCTGTTCGTCGTGATCCTGATTCCTTTTTGGTAAGACACTTCCCCGCAATGGTATATTTTCATTACGAGGCACTCCATAAGCAACGATATGAATCTCATCAAGTTCAATTCTTTTACGCGACATTTCAATCGTTCCCAGATTTGCCGGAAGATCCCGCACTGTAAGCGTAAGATTAGAATAACCGACAAATGACAGATTTAAAGTATCGCCTTCGTTTACCATAAGCACAAAACGCCCTTCAGCATCCGTTATTGTTCCGCTATTCGTATTATACACAACAATATTCACTCCGGCAATCGGTTCTTTCGTTTCTTCGTTCAAGATCCTCCCCGAGACTTCTTTTTTATTGGCAACCGCCTTTATGGCTACCGGCTTACTTTCTTTTCCGGAACCTATCGTCATATTTTCCCTGGAAACGTCCGCTTCTTCCTGTGATAAATCCGATACGATATTCGAAACTCTTTCCACTACACTTTTCACTTTTTCACTGTAACTTATCCGGTCTGCGACAGCCCCTACATTATTGACGACAAGAAACAGCAATACAAGAGGTAAAACGAGTGTATAAGCGGCCAATTTTATTTTAGGAGATTTCTTTCCGTTTATCATCATAATGCGCTCCTTCAAAGGAGAGATGTTAAACTGATTGACCAGGGTCATTTCCGAAGGGTGACAGGCCAGTTTCAGTAAATGATACTGATAACTTTTTATATCTATCTCATCCTGATTTATTACACAATGATCGACAATGAATTCAAGATTTTTCCGGATTTCCTTTTTAAGGATCCAGGCCATCGGATTTATCCAGCAGAAAGCACAAATAAATTCAGCCATAAGAATATCCAAAGAATGGTGTTGCCGCACATGCACCATCTCGTGCGCCAATACTTCATGCAATTCTCTTTCATCATGCAAATCCGGATTCATAAATACCCATGAAAAAAACGAAAAAGGCGCTCTTTCGTAATCCAACCGGCTGATAACGAACCCCTCAATGACTACCTGCTTACTATGCAAACGAAGCCATACAATCTGTACCGTACGGAATAAAATCCGAAGTAACAAAAAGCACGCAACCGAAATATAAAACCATAAAAAAGAAGATAAAAAAGAAGACGGCGACAGCGTTGGAAGATCGGCGCCTAAAGCCTCTGCCGCCGAAGAATAAACCACAATCTCCGGAAGCATATTTTTATATGACATTGCCATATCCGCCATTGTCGCATTGTGTACCATCCAATGGGAGAAATCCATCAGCGGATATAATACAGACAACATCAAAAAGCCTTGCAGCAAATAGCGGCGCATTAAAAAAAAGGTATCTCTGCGATAAAAAGCCCTGTAAACAAGGCAAAAGATCCCAATAGCCAGATTCACCTTAAATAAATAGATCATGGTATTCATAAGGGATTCGTTTATTTTTGTTTTTCAATAATTTTCAGAATATCCTCCAGGTCTTTTGCCGATAACTTTTCTTCTTTCGCAAAAAATGAAACCATTTCCTTATAAGAATTCTGAAAATAATTACGAATAAAGCCCGACATAAAATTACTTTTATAATCCTCTTCTTTAATTCCCGGCCTGCATAAATAGGTCGTGCCGATACGACGCATCTTAAGATATCCTTTTCGCTGAAGTTTTTTCACAATAGAAGCAAACGTAGTATAAGGCATTTGAGGCCCTTCGCTCATTTCATGGTACTCACGAATTGTACCCTCTCCTTTCTCCCAGATAAGAAGCATTACTTTTTCTTCCTGATTTGTCAATTTTTCCATACTCTTACTATTTAGCATTTTATTTTTTATTTAAATCATATGCACTATAGCCATAACGCAAACATACGAACTTTTCGTAATAACAAATGTATCAACCTACTAAAAGTTGTTATTTTACTGTTATTTAACTTTCGGATTCAACATTAAACAAATAGCTTCAAAAGAAATTTTTGTTCGGCAAAACTGTCATTATAGCATTTTTAACCTGATTTTTAACCTGACTTTTAAAAATATCATTACATTTGAAGCAATGAAAGTAATGATAAACAGAATAACATTGTACGTTTCTCTGGTGTTTCTAATAGGTGGGTATATAAATGCATCCGATATCTGTATATCAAATATTTACATATCCGGAAATAAAAAAACAAAAGAGTTTACGATCTTGCGGGAGTTACCGTTCCGCGCGGGAGATATTATGCCTGAAGACAAGTTGATTCAGCAGCTTCAGGTCGCGACAGATCATCTGAACAATACCTCTCTGTTTAATTATGTACATATAGATTATATGCCTGATACGGTGAACAGGAATGATTGTTTATCATGTGTCGTAACCATACAGGTTGAAGAAAGGTGGTATTACTGGCCACAGGTCAGCCTTAAATTGGAAGACCGAAATTTAAGCAACTGGCTGCATGAGAAAAATTTTAACCGTATAACCATCGGCTGGGGACTGCGTATTTATAATGTCTTCGGCATGAGGCACAAAATTACCGTCAGCAATTATTTCGGTTATGAAAAAGGACTTCGTCTGGCATATTCAAATATAGCATTAGATAAAAAACGCACCAAAACGCTGGGTTTCAGCACAAGCTTCCTGTTCAATAAAAGCTTGAACGTCAGCTCCGGAAATGATAAAGTGATCTATATTAAAGATCCGGATAACTTTCTGGATCGTACATTTGAAGGTATGATCCGCTATTCATACAGGCCGGGAATACGAAATACGCATTCTATCGACATCGGGTATCAGAGAACCCATCTGGGAGATACCATATTGAAAATAAACGAAAATTACTGGGGCTCTGATCATCCGGTAAACCACACATTCATACTATCTTACGATTACAGCTACGAACATCGCAACTACATCATATATCCGACAAAAGGGCATTATGCCGGTACGGAAATAAAAGGAATAACAGCGGATAAAATGCGTTTTTTCTACGGAGGGATCAACCTGAAGTTACAATATTACGAAGAAATTCTTCCCCGCTGGTTCTGGAGTTCAAGACTAAATGCCGGTACAACATTTAAAAACAAACGCGCATACATTTACGACCGCCATGTCGGATACGAGGATAAAAATATTACCGGCTATGACTACTACGTTATAGACGGACAACACTACAGCATCCTCAATAATGATATCCGTTTCCTTCTAATGCCTAAAAAAATATTCAATTTCGGCTCTTCCCAGAAAACATCCAAATTCAAGAAAATACATTTCAGCCTTTATGCGAAACTCACGTACGATATCGGGTATGTATACGATAAATACAGAAACGAAACCAATACGCTGGCCAATACTTTTCTCTGGGGCAGCGGCCTGGGGCTCGATCTTGTAACATACTACGACATCGTCCTCAATTGCAGTTACGCAATAAACAGAATGGGCGAAGGTCAGTTTTATTTTGGAATCAAAGCGCCCATTTTCTAACTATTTGATCATGTCTCTTACATCTTCAAGAAACTCCTTCATTTTTACCGTGTCCTTAGCCGCAATGATGTCCTGTAAGGCAGACAACTTTTCCTGAATACGTGCTATCTGACGCGGAGTACGCGGATTAAACAGGATTTCCGTCAGCAGGTAGTCATCTTCGGATAAAAGTCCCCGTGCGATTTTCATGTGGCGTTTAAAGGTAGTACCGGGTGCATCCTGATGGACCATAGTCGCAGCAAATACCAGCGTAGAAGCAAACGGAATACCCAGTGAATAAGCTACCACCTTATCATGTTCTTCAAATGTATATTCGAAGACATTCAGTTTAAGCTTATCGTACAAATCCTTAAAGAATATTTTTCCAAGATGATCTCCTTCAGAAATGATAATCGTATTTTCTTTTGCCAGGTTCGCAAGATTTGCAAATGTCGGTCCGAACATCGGATGAGTAGAAACATAAGGAAAACCGCATGTAGCATAAAACTCTTTCAGATTATTTTTCACCGAAGCAATATCCGAAATAATACAATAGGGCTTCAGATAAGGAAGCACCAGTTTAAATGCATCGATTGTATAATTCAATGTAACACAATTAATAACAAGTTCCGGAGCAAAATCTTTTATTTCTTCCGACGACTGCATGCGAATCGCATTGTAAATAAAACGCATACGTTGCGGATCTTTTTCCAATACGGCGACTTCATGATCAAAACTCAACAGATCGGTGAAGAAAGATCCCATCTTTCCCGCACCCAATATCAATATTTTCATTTTCTAAAAATTAATTCATGGTTAATTATTCATTATGACCATTTGCTGACGTACGGATTCTTCATGTATCTCACTTAGTATTTTCTTTACAAAATCCGGATTCAGATCCATGGAGGAGCCCATTTTTGTCCGGTTTTCCAAAATTTCCCCGTAACGTGGCGTCTGTAAAATAGGCATATTATGTTCTTTCTTATACACGCCGATCTCACGCGACACACGCATACGTTTAGCCAAAAGCTCCAGTAACTTTTCATCTATGCTGTCGATCTGATGGCGCAATTCCGTTAAATTTTCGGTTGTCTGTGTCACATCACGTATAACAAGAAGATTCAGTACATAATCCAACACATCGGGAGATATCTGTTGTGAAGCATCACTCAACGCCTCTTCCGGATTTAAATGCGCCTCTATGATCAAACCGTCAAAATTAAGATCCATTGCCTGCTGAGATAGCGGAGCAATAAGTTCCCGCTTACCTCCGATATGACTCGGATCACATATAATAGGCAAATCAGGATAACGGCGGCGCAATTCAATCGGAATATGCCACAAAGGAAGATTACGATACATTTTCTTATCATAAGAACTGAATCCGCGATGAATAACGCCTATACGAGGAAGTCCTGCTCTATACACGCGCTCTATAGCGCCGATCCATAATTCCAGATCAGGATTGACCGGATTTTTTATTAATACAGGTATATCAACCCCATGCAGGGCGTCTGCTATTTCCTGAACTGCAAAAGGATTGGCTACGGTACGCGCTCCTATCCATAAAATATCAATGCCAGCTTTCAATGCTTCAAAGACATGGTCACGTGTTGCAACTTCGGTTGCGACATACATACCGGTTTCTTCTTTCACACGCTTCAACCACTTCAGACCCACCGATCCCACACCTTCAAATCCTCCTGGTTTGGTACGCGGTTTCCATATTCCCGCACGGAAAATTTTTATTTCTTTTGAAGCCAGGGCTTTTGCCGTACTCAGCACTTGCTCTTCCGTTTCCGCACTACACGGACCGGCTATAACCAACGGGCGTTTATCATCTATACCCGGCAGTAAAATTGATTGTAAATCCATCTTTTCCATATTGCTTATTTATTTGTTTAAATTTTGAATTCTCCGAATTGCTGTTTCCAGCACATTATTCTTACAACAGAGTGATATACGCACATACCTGTCACCTGCACTTCCGAATATAGAGCCGGGTGTTATAAAAACATTCGCCTCATACAAGACCTGATCCGCCAGAGCCTCTCCATTTTTTGTATGATCCGGTATTCTGCCCCATAAAAACATTCCTACCTGTCGCTTATCATAAGTACATCCTAATATTTCCATGATCTGTCCGGCAAGATCACGGCGACTTCCGTAAACCTTATTCATGCCGTCATACCAGTCCCGATCCGCCTTCAACGCCTCTATCACTGCCGATTGCATCGGTCTGAATTGACCCGAATCAATATTACTCTTCACCTTAAGCACCCATTGCACAAACTGCGCATTTGATGCAAGCATTGCCATGCGCCACCCGGGCATATTATGTGATTTGCTCATGGAATTCAATTCGATGCAGATGCTTTTAGCCTCCGGAATACTCAATATGCTTCGCGGATGATCATTCAGGATAAAACTGTACGGATTATCATTACATATAATAATTCCATGCGCAAGTCCGAAACGCACTAACTTTTCATATATTTCAACACTTGCATCCGCGCCGGTAGGCATATTGGGATAATTGACCCACATGAGTTTAACCTTTGGCTTGCCGGCCTTTTCTCTTTCCGACAGCTGGCGTTCCAGTTCCTCAAAATCAGGATACCATCCGTTCTTTTCATCCAGTTTATAGGAGACGATATCCGCGCCGACAAGTTTACTGACGGACGTATAAGTCGGATACCCCGGATTCGGCACCAACACCCCATCCCCCGGATTCAGAAAAGCCATAGAGATATGTAAAATCCCTTCTTTGGAACCGATCAACGGCTGAATCTCCGTTTCGGGATAAAGCGTTACCCCATACCATCGGTTATACCACTCCGCAAAACCTTCACGCAAAGCCGGTATCCCCACATATGGCTGATAACCATGCACATCTTCTTTTCGTATTTCGGAACAAAAAGTATCAATCGCCTGTTCCGACGGGGGCATATCCGGGCTCCCGACTCCAAGGTTGATCACATTCTTACCGGCAGCATTCATTTTTGCCACTTCCTTCAACTTCTTCGAAAAGTAATATTCTTCCACGTTGCCGATTCGATCAGCCGGATGAATATCACACGCTTTGTGTTCCTTCTGCATATTCTCCTAAAATTTTTAGATCTTTTGTCAATGGCATAATCGCATCCAAAGCTTGTTTATATCTTGTATAGTCATTGTAAGTCAGATTCACATAAAACAAATATTCCCATTCCCGCCCGATAATCGGTAATGATTGTATCTTCGACAAGTTCATGTCATAAAAAGAAAGAATGGTCAGCACTTTCGACAAGCTTCCGGCCGTATGCGGCAGTGAAAAAACAAGCGATGATTTGTTTTTTGTTATTCCTCTTTGCAGATCTTCCGCTGTCCATGGGTCCGCGATCGTGAGAAAACGCGTAAAATTACGGCTGTTTGTTTCGATTCCTTCTGCCAGCACCTCAAGCCCATAGATCTCCGCAGCTAATTTACCGCAAACAGCGGCATGCCCTTCCAACTTATTTTCGGCAATCCATTGGGCGCTCATTGCCGTATCTTCTTTCTCCACAATCTTGATTCCCGGCAATGTCTCTAAATATTCGGCACACTGCATCAATGCAATCGGATGAGAATTTACTTCCGTTATCCCGGATAACTTCGTTCCCGGTAAGGCAGCCAGAGAATGCGATATCCGCAACTTATATTCTCCGATCACATAACATCCGCTCTGGCGTATCAATTCGTGATTCTGCAACAAACTACCCGCAATGGTATTTTCTATCGCCATAACCCCTATGATCGACGCGTCATCATGAATTTTCTTTATAACATCCCTGAATGAATGACATCCTATAATCTCAATCTCTTCTCCTTCGAAATAATTACGGGCCGCGACATCATGGTACGAACCTGAAATTCCCTGAATTGCTACTTTTTTCATCTTCTATCTTTTTTTGTTCTGATCACATACAAAAAAAGTCCCACCGTTTCTACGGCAGGACTTTTATATTTCTATCTCAATTATCTTTTCAATTTTTCATACATATAAAATTCCTGCCTTCACCTATTAAAGTAAAAGTAAAAATAAAAATATGTATAAAAATTATTTCTCATCTTTTCGAGTATTTTCGGTTACAAATGTACAGACTTTTTTTAAACCACCAAACAAATTGTTATTTTTTTCAAAAAAAATTAGCTTTACATAAATAAAGATACGACGAGATAGATGATTGCCGCCAACAATGCACTGACCGGTATAGTCAATATCCACGCCACAAGCAGATTTTTAGTCACCCCCCAACGTACGGCCGACAAGCGTTTTGTTGCCCCAACCCCAATAATAGCGCCTGTAATAGTATGTGTCGTACTAACCGGAATTTTCAGGTATTCGGTCAGATAAAGCGTTAAAGCTCCGGCCGTTTCCGCAACCATACCTTCCAAAGGGGTCACTTTTGTTATACGTGAGCCCATTGTCTTTACAATTTTCCATCCTCCTGACATCGTACCTAATGAGATCATGGTAAAACAGGCAAAAGCGACCCAATTCGGTAAATCGTCTATAGACTCGATTCCTACTCCCAAACCCAATGGATGCGCGGCAATCATAGCAGCCGCAATAATACCCATTACTTTTTGAGAATCATTCAATCCATGTCCTATGCTGAAAAGAGCAGAAGATACTAATTGTAATTTCTTGAACCATTGTTCCGCTTTATGCGGATTTGATCTTTTACAGACATGCAGGACAAT
>JAITVS010000254.1 GCA_031285685.1 Tannerella sp. | reverse complement strand
ACCGTTATCGCCTACAATACCCAGTTTTTCATATCGTGCGAATGTATAATTGAAATCTTCTACGATCTTGAGATCACCGAAGCTTTTGCTTACGTGTTCCGCATCGAATATTTTAGATCCGATATAAGATGCTTTTACGTTCAGAGAAACATTTTTGTCTTCTTGCTTCTGTTTGGCTTTTTTTTCAAGGTCGTAAAATGCATCGATTCTGTATTTTGCCTTTGTTGCGCGTGCCTGCGGTTGGCGGCGCATCCAGTCCAGTTCCTTTCGGTACAGGTTACTTGCATGATCGATAGCAGCTTGTGCGGCTTCCATACGCTCAGCACGTTTATCCAGATAGTAGCTGTAATTTCCTTTGTAGGAATAAATTTGTTTATTGTCGATTTCAATAATCTCATTACAAACTTCATCCAGAAAATACCGGTCGTGAGTAACCATCAGCAGGCTTATTGTCGAACGTTTCAGATAATCTTCCAGCCATTCGATCATCTCCAGATCCAGATGGTTGGTGGGTTCATCCAGCAAAATAAGTTCCGGTTCGAGTATCAGGATATTGGCAAGAGCCACGCGTTTTAATTGTCCTCCGGAGAGTGTTCCGACCCTTTGTCCGAAATCTGTTATTTTCAATTGCGAAAGAATCTGCTTGGCTTTACGTTCATAGTCCCATGCCTTTTCATGTTCCATCCGGGGAAGAAGTTTTTCAAGAACTTCCGTGTCGTTTGATAATAGAGCCGCCTCGTAATCTGCAATGAGGCGTACCATTTCGTTCTGCGAATAAAAACAAGCTTGTAAAACGGTTAACTTTTCAGGGTAGGACGGTGATTGTTCAAGATAGCCGACGCGCAGATCATTGCGGAAAACAATGTTTCCCTCTTCTGCATTTTCTTTGCCGCTTATGATATTCAATAAGGTAGTCTTTCCCGCACCGTTCCGGGCGATTAGTCCTATTTTTTGCCCCTGGGCCACACCGAAAGAGAGGTTCTCATAAAGAACAAGATCGCCGAACCGCTTCGACAGGTTATCTATCTGTAAAAAACTTACCATATTCAATTTGCACGAGCCGTATTATCCCTGATCTTTCAGGATGACGTCGTGTGCGCCGCCCTCAACGATACTTGTCGAAGATACGAGGGTTATTTTTGCATTATTCTGAAGCCCTTCAATGGAAGTTGCGCCACAACTGCACATGGTCGCTTTTATTTTTCCGAGTGTTATGTCCAGATTATCCTTCATTTTTCCCGCATAGGGAACATAACTATCAACACCTTCTTCAAATTTGAGAGACTCGTTACCTCCCATGTCATAACGTTGCCAGTTTTGAGCGCGGTTAGAACCTTCACCCCAGTATTCTTTTACATAATTATTGCCGACGCGTAATGTTTTGGTCGGCGATTCGTCAAAGCGTGCAAAATAACGTCCCATCATAAGAAAGTCCGCACCCATAGCTAAAGCCAGAACCATATGATAATCATGGACGAGTCCGCCGTCGCTGCATATCGGAATGTATACTCCTGTTTCTTTTAAGTATTTGTCACGAACCCTTGCCACGTCGATCAGAGCAGTAGCTTGTCCTCTTCCGATTCCTTTCTGTTCACGTGTGATACAGATGGAACCGCCTCCGATACCTACTTTGATGAAATCTGCACCGGCATCGACCAGATAACGGAATCCGTCTTCGTCGACAATATTTCCGGCCCCCACGGGTACTTTATTTCCATAGTTGGTTTTTATCCATTTGAGTGTATCCTGTTGCCATTCCGAATATCCGTCGGAAGAGTCTATGCACAATACATCAACACCAGCCTCAATCAACGCCGGCACCCGTTCCTTGTAGTCGCGCGTATTAATTCCGGCTCCGACAAGTAGTTTTTTATTGGTGGCATCAGAAAGTTCGATTGGATTTTCGCGATGACTGTCATAATCTTTACGGAAAACAAAATACACCAGATTTTGTTTTTCATCAATGATAGGCAGTGAGTTGAGTTTATTTTCCCACAATATCTGATTTGCATCGCTCAGGCTAATACCGGATTTTCCGACGATCAGTTTTTCAAATGGTGTCATGAAATCCTTCACTTTCATCTTGTGATCATCTTTTTCCATACGGTAATCGCGGCTCGTTACAATGCCTAATAATTTCCCGTTGGAGGTTCCGTCTTCAGTGATTCCGATTGTTGAGTGTCCTGTTCTTTTGACTATTTCGATGACATCCTTCAAGGTATTTTCCGGAGTAAGGTTTGAGTCGCTGACTACAAATCCGGCTTTGAATTTTTTCACCTTACGTACCATCTCCGCCTGACTTTTTATCGGCTGCGATCCGAAGATAAAAGACAGGCCTCCGTTGCGCGCCAGTTCAATGGCCAGTTCCGGTCCTGAAACCGCTTGCATGATTGCAGATACAAACGGAATATTAAGATGAATAGTCGGCGATGAGCCTTCATCGAATTTGACAAGAGGAGTTTTTAACGATACATTCGTCGGGATACATTGTTTTGTTGTCAGGCCGGGGATCAGCAAATATTCCCCGAAAGTTCTGGATACATCATTCAAATAATTAGCCATAGTTTCTCTTTTTTTCGGAAATAATTGCGTGCAAAGATAGTGATAATCGAGCGAAATACAAAACAAAGATTTTGTTTTTATTTCCGGGATGAAGTTATCTTCTGCCTTTGATGTGGAAGATGCTTGAATTAATTGAAGATTGCAGCGGACGAAATCATAATTTTTTTAACTTGCGTTTTGTTGTGTTGATTTTTAGTTTTTTATGATATTTTTTGGACATTTTGCCGGGCGATCATGCAACGAAATGAAAATTTTTGCATCTATATAAATGAGTGAGAATTTAAGAAGATAATAAATTGTATTTAAGAAGTTTTTAGAATGAAAATGAAAAGGAATGTTTTGAATTTAAGCCTCGGACTGTTGTCTGCTTTTTTATTTTTCTCATGTCTTGATGATGATGACGATGTTTACGTATCTTATGGCGTTGTACAGAATTTTAATTCTGCCAGTAATTACGAAATACTTACCGATAAAGGAAATACTTTGGTCGTAAACAAGTCATATACAGCAGAGACATTAGAGAATGATAAACGTGTTCTTGTAAATTATGAGATATTGTCGGATAAGGGAAAAAATATCTATGAAGTGCGTGTAAACGGCTTTTATAATTTACTGTCGAAACCGCTGATAAAGGAATCATTTATTCTTCAGGATGAAGAGGCCCGTCGTGACAGTATCGGTAATGACCCTTTCAGCCACATATATGCAGTATTCGGAGGTAATTTTATCAATATCGATTTCGAAGTATGGCATTTACAGGATTCAAATGAAAAACATATGATCAATCTTGTTTATGATGATACACAAGCCAATGCGGATACGATTTATCTTACATTATATCATAATGCATATGGTGAAGTTCCGGGAAAAGACCTGTCTTTATACAGAGGAGCCGGAAGAAGTTCATTTAAGATATCGGACCTGCTTCCGGAGGGTGTTTCTGCAAAGCCCGTCAAGCTTACGTGGACTCAATACGGGGCTAATTATGAGCCTCTGGTTTATTCGGATTCCGGAACGTTTAAGTTGGGTAATACATCAGGTACCAATGAAAGTTTGTTGAGAAATATCGGATTCGATTCTTCTATAGTCGTAAAATAAACGTTAGTAAACATTTGAGTATATTAGGGTGTTGTATCCGGGATTGTCTGCCGAGACTTTCCCGGATATTTTTTTTTTGTGTAATTTTGCGAATCTGT
>JAITVS010000203.1 GCA_031285685.1 Tannerella sp. | reverse complement strand
ATAATCGTGTGGGGTACCACCATGGTTTCTACCAAAGTATTATTGCAGGAAGGGTTATCGCCCGAAGAGATCATGATAATCCGCTTTGTTATTGCATATGCTTTTCTATGGATACTGTATCCGCGGTCACATGCCATAAAATCGTGGAGAGACGAAATCATTCTGGTGGGAATGGGAATCACAAGCGGTTCTCTATACTTCTTCCTTGAAAATACGGCTCTCGTTTATACATCGGCAACAAACGTGTCCCTCATTTGCGCATTGATACCTCTTCTTACCGCAATTTTCACATACCTGATATTCAGAGAAAAGGCTTTAAGCAAACGATTCTGGGCAGGATCCGTCATTTCTATAACCGGAGCTGCTTTAGTTATATTAAACGGTAAATTTTCTTTTAACTTTAACCCGATAGGAGACTTGCTTGCCTTTTTGGCAATCGTCAGCTGGTCTGTATATGGAGTATTGATAAAATTCCTTAAAGGTAATTACAACTCTTTATTTGTAACCAGAAAAATATTCCTGTACGGGATGCTTACCACACTACCTTATTTCATTTTTAATCCGTTCAGTATATCCATAAAAACACTATCGAATCCGATCGTATTTGGAAATCTTTGCTTTCTGGGATTGATCGCATCATCTTTATGCTATTTTTTATGGACACTCTCGCTTCGCCGGATCGGGGTTGTAAAAACCAATAACTATATTTACTTTTCGCCTTTAGTAACCATCATTACCGCTTTTTTCGTTCTGTCCGAACAAATAATCACCTATGTCGTATGCGGTACAATACTGATAATAAGCGGACTATTGATTGCCACTGCAAAATTCAGCAGGAGCAAACAAGGGAACTGAAAAGCTCTTTTTTATAAAACAAATAGAATTATAGAAGTAAATTTATAACTTTGTGCTTCAATAGTTAAAATACGACAATGGTAAAAAAGTACGATTTTCTGATTATCGGTTCAGGCATTGCAGGTATGAGTTATGCGCTGAAGGTCGCGAATAAAGGCAAAGTCGCCCTGATTTGTAAATCAGGCCTTGAAGAGGCCAATACATTTTTTGCACAGGGGGGGGTTGCTTCCGTGACCAATCTTCTTGTCGACAATTTTGACAAACATATAGAAGACACCATGATTGCCGGTGATTTCTTAAGTGACCGTGCAGCTGTGGAGAAAGTGGTACGTAACGCTCCAGAACAGATAAACGAACTGATCCGGTGGGGCGTCGATTTCGATAAAGATGAAAAAGGAGAGTTCGACCTCCATAGGGAAGGCGGCCATTCGGAATTCCGGATTCTGCACCATAAAGATAATACGGGAGCGGAAATTCAGGACAGCCTGATAGAAGGAATAAAGAAGCATCCCAACATTACCGTTTATGAAAACCATTTTGCGATTGAAATACTCACCCAGCATCATCTTGGCGTTACCGTCACGCGGCAGACTCCGGATATCGAATGTTTCGGCGCCTATATCATGGACATGCAAACAGGACAAATAGATACTTTCCTCTCCAAGATAACATTAATGGCTACAGGAGGGATCGGTGCGGTATATCAAACAACAACAAATCCGCTGGTTGCTACAGGTGACGGGATTGCAATGGTATATCGTGCAAAAGGAACGGTCAAAGACATGGAATTCGTACAATTTCATCCGACGGCGCTCTATCATCCGGGAGACCGCCCGTCATTTCTGATTACCGAAGCGATGCGCGGGTATGGAGGTATCCTCCGCACATTAGACGGAAAAGAGTTTATGCAAAAATATGATAAACGCTTATCGCTCGCTCCGCGTGATATTGTGGCAAGAGCGATAGACAATGAGATGAAAAACCGTGGAGATGACCATGTTTATCTGGATGTCACGCATAAAGATCCGGATGAAACAAAAAAGCATTTCCCCAACATATACGAAAAATGCCTGAGCCTGGGCATCGATATTACAAAAGACTACATCCCAGTAGCCCCGGCAGCGCATTATTTGTGCGGAGGTATCAAGGTAGACCTGGATGCATGCTCATCCATTCAACGTCTTTACGCGGTCGGGGAATGTGCCTGTACAGGACTTCACGGTGGTAACCGCCTGGCATCCAATTCCCTCATTGAAGCAGTAGTTTATGCCGATGCGGCAGCGAAACATTCGGTAAAGATACTTGACTCATTATCCTACCAGGAAGACATTCCTGCCTGGAATGATGAAGGCACGCGCTCTCCCGAAGAAATGGTACTGATCACACAAAGTGTGAAGGAGGTCGGTCAGATCATGTCTACTTACGTAGGGATTGTACGCAGCAACCTCCGTCTGAAACGGGCCTGGGATCGTCTCGACATTCTGTATGAAGAAACGGAAAGCCTCTTCAAACGCTCCGTTGCCTCACGTGATATCTGCGAACTGCGTAATATGATCAATGTGGGCTACCTTATTATGCGTCAGGCGATCGAACGGAAAGAAAGTCGCGGACTTCATTACACGCTCGATTATCCACCACAGAATAACGTTGCAGCCAACATTTCCGGTTCTTAAAAATATAATCAGCCTGAACCGGAAAAATATTCCGAAGGCCCTTGGTTCAATTCTTCAAATTGTTTTTCTACTTTTGCCGTCATGAATTGGAAAATCATCAGAAAGGCAGGTATCGGATTGGGAGTCTTTATCGGGATTACGGGTCTTTACATTTTGGTAGCCTGGGCATGTTCCTATATTACCATTCCGGCGGAAAAAGACGATCATAGAGGGGAAGTCGATATCTATATACTGACCAATGGCATGCATACGGATATTGTAATGCCTGTACGTTCCGAACTGATCGATTGGAGCCTTGCTTTTCCGTTTGACGATACGATCAGCAAAGATTCTGTTCAAAACTATGTCGCTATTGGTTGGGGAGACAAAGGCTTCTATATGGAAATACCGGAGTGGTCTGACCTGACATTCCGGATTGCTTTCCGGGCCGCATTCGGCATAAGTTCTTCAGCATTGCATGTAACTTACTACAAGCGAATGTATGAAGGGCAGGATTGCATAAAAATCCCCATCTCAAAAGATCAGTACCAACGGCTGATAAGATATATTCTGGACAGCCGCCAGACAGATGGGAATGGTAATGCCATCTATATAGAAACAGATGCGCAATATGATATGAATGACAGCTTCTATGAGGCAAAACGGCGATACAGCTTTTTCTATACCTGCAACACCTGGAGCAATAACGCATTGAAATATTCCGGACAGAAAGGAGCCTTATGGACACTCAACTATCAGGGTATTTTTCGTCACTATCGAAATTCTTCCGGATCATAAATGTTCCATTTTCCTCTCAAAGTAATCGTAAAAGTTTACAATTTTCTGTAAATCCATCCGACCCTGTTATTATCCTTTCCGTAAATAAAGATACTATCCCGGGAAAACTCAATTGTAAAATCGTAAATGATGGAAAGATTATCAATACGGATTGTTTTATCCGGATGCTCTGTCCGTATCGTATGAGGTGATAAGTCCAGAGAATCAGATATCAAAACCGGTATGATCTTTTCTTCCATTACGGACCTTGTACGCGCCGAATCCAGAATCGAAACGATTATATCAAAAGAGGAATGATGAACCTCTATCAGGCCCGGATTCCCATATCCCTCCTGGTGCACGACAAAATCCATTAAGGTACTCTCTTCATCTCCTATATAAAAATCGACAGGCAAAGGTGATTTATTCACAATCCGAAGCGTTGAATATTCTTTTTCGGGATTATTTTCAATCATGAAGTAATACAGGTTAGCGACGGATAACGGAACTGGCTCATCCTGAATCAATACCGATGTTGTATCCAGCAATATTTTTGAATATTCACTGCGTATATCTAAAAATTCCTGATGGGATATATCATATAGATAAGGATTGTATGTACCCTTCGTCTTTTTTTCCGTATCGTCGATACTCGAACATTTGGCAATAAGTCCTATTAATATCGCGATTACATATATAAACAGTTTCGTTCCCCCGACTATAATGAACCCCCATCTGACAACACTCCAGATAGAATGTCCGGCACTGTTTTTTGATTTGAATATCGAATGATTTTTCTTTATAAGATCAGTATGCACCGCGTCCAAACCGGTTACCTTCATCAGGTTCTCACTTATTCCAAGACACAGTCTTTTGTCGCTTTTCTGCAGTTCTACCGTCAGGTTTATCAAAGCGATCACCAGATCCTCTTTTTCATCGGAAAGCGAACCTGGCAAAGTATTAATGAAAAGAGAGACCGGCTGCTTTGCCCAGATAATCAATTTCGGATAATGATACCGGTAAGTATCTTTACTTGTATTTTTAAAAAGCTTCAATGTTTCCGAAATAAAGCCTCGCGTACTTGTCAACGCCTGATTCTCATCGATGTATTCTACAAACGCCAGAAATTTAAGCCATTGGCCCGCCTTAATCAGAAAAGCATTCCTCAGATATCTGTGCATCACCTTATTAAAAGAATAAGCAAAATAGGGTGAAATAAAATTTCTGAATGCTTCATTTTCGCTTAAATAAAACCATGACTCCGCATGTTCACCCACCAGATCCTGTTCCAGTAAATGAAGCAGATCTTTATTATCCCATATCAAACCATGGAATTGCAGGCGCCGGAGAAAATCATCCCGTTCAATTTCCTGCAAAACAGCGTCTTTCGTATAATCCAACCCATTGATCGAAATAATTCCATTATCGGAAAGTGAATACTCCGCTGAAATAATCTTCTTTATTTTAGATAAATCCGGTTCTGAATAACCGATGTTACAATATTCAAAAAAACGTATGATAGACAAGTATTTCATTTATCCAATTCCTGTTCCTTTAAAACTTTTTTCTTTTGTCTCCACGTTATCGGAATAAGTAAGTCCGCTCAGACTTTGTATAATTTGCCGGAGGGCCATAAAACGTTCTTCTTTTATCGCCTTTTCACCCATTTCAAACAAGTTCTTTGCAGAACGGTAACTCCTGTAATAACCGGAATCCAGGTCTCTGTAATAATAAAACAGGGATACGATATGCGAATCCGTTTGCCATAACGCCTCCCAACGCAGATTTTCCAACAGGTCGATCGACCGTTGAATCACCGCCGGATTTCTTGATGTCAGGATCTGATTCTCACTACCGGCTATCTTATTAAATTTTTCCGTTATTTTTTCTTTATCAATGTTTACGGAAGAAACGATTTCCTTCACCGTATCCTTGATTCTCAAATATTCCGAAATAAGCTGATCCATACGGTCATTTCCCCCGATCTTATCAAATTCCTGGGATATTCTCGAGATTGTTTCCGCAATCACATATCGTTTGTCCGTATGGTCACTTTCTTTCATACCGAACAGATCTTTTTTATAATCCATCAGACCGTTCAACAAATTCTGCGTCTGGATAGCCCATACGGATTCATCTTCCAGATTGAATTCTTTCAATGATGTCCGGATATCGTTTTCAAGTTCAAAAAACTGCTCTTTCAGGCGTGAAATATTGATATGTTTTTCCGATATGGAAAACACATTCCGAAACTCTTGCTGGGTCATCACCAGAAAAGCTTCAACAGACAAAACCCGGTCATCGGAAATTGAAATCTGAATTTCAATATCAGAACCTTTCATCAGGTCGGTCGACAAATCTTTACCTGAAATCTCAATAAACCCAACCGGAAGATTTGATACCGAACGGGCAAACCGGTCACCCTCCAGAATACTGATAATGATACTGTCTGCAGAACCTTTTTTTATTGTTTTCGAGATTTCCCTGTAAAGTGTTTTCTTTAGCGGAAGAATGCTGTTCCGTTCAAATACCGCCTCCAGTTTAGTCGTATGGTTTTCCGCATCATCCACCTCAATGCAGATATCCTTAGGCAATGGTTGCCCTGCAATGCTGTATTGTCCGTGGGTAATAGCAATATCCTCAGTCTGTGTCTCAGTGCCTTCGTTATTAAAAACAGACAAACGGAAATGATTCGTCATACCAGGCAGCAGAGACAAAAACTCTGTAAATTTATCTCTCAGCTTCATGATACCTGTATCAAACCCTCCATCCTCACGGGTAATCCTGTATGTAAAACCCTCATAATCCCCTTCAATCCTTACAAGAACAACCTCTTCGGCTTCCTTACTCATCTTATTGTAAACAATCGTGACACGAAGGGAAGATATCTCCGGACCTTCTTCCGCAAAATCCTCATTTGCCGGAAAACCGACTTGTTCCGGAATACTCTTATTTCCTGGAAAATTGTTTTCGCCAGACCGCTCCGGACGCAAAACATTTTTTTTATCCTGTAATAAATCTTTTTCCGGGGTATAATACTTATTGGCGGCATAATAAGCAGCCCCAACGGCAACTGCAGATGTCGGATCTATCCCGGAATTCACCCTGATTCCCGTTTTTTCATATAACTGCATTCTTACATAAGGAATAAACGTACTTCCGCCTACAAGAATAATTTCTTTGACATGATGACTCTGGAGATGATTACGCTCCATAATCGTCTGTATCATACGGATCGTTTCATCAATCTTTTTAGAAATCAGGTGATTGAATTCTTCCTGTGTGACTGTAATATAGAAATCATACGCTTCACCATCTACTTCTATAGAAAAATCTATTTCCGCTTCTTTCTGTACCGAAAGTTCTTTTTTCATCTCTTCAGCAAGGTACAACAGATTATAATAGATCTTTTCATACTTGCCGTACCTTTCAGTCAGTTGGTCGTAAAAATTATCGATACGTACCTTTTCCGTAATCTTAGGAACAAAAAGTTTTTCGATAATTAACGAATCAAAATCCAGGCCGCCCAGAAAGTTATTCCCTTCATGGTCTTTCACCTTCATCTCTCCGTCCTTCGTTTCGACCAGGGCGATATCAAACGTCCCGCCTCCCAGATCGTAGACCAGCCACAGGCCGTCCTCATCATTCTGATTCATCTGATTGAAATAGGCAAGGCTCGCAGCAATCGGTTCCTGTAACAGAAAAACATCCTGAAAACCGGCTTTTAATCCGGCCTCCTTCGTTGCATTAGCCTGCATGGTATCAAATGAAGCCGGAATCGTAATCACGATCGCTTCTGCTTCTTCACCGGTATGGATAAAACGTTTCAACTCATTCAGTATCATGGCTGACAATTCCACCGGAGTCGTATTTTCATCAATATTAACGACATAGAATTTATAATCCGTACCCATCCTTCTCTTGAAGCTACCAAATACATTGACAGGATCTTTCTGAAGATACTCACGCGCTTTATCTCCTATCAGTACGCGGTCTTTCCGGAAAGCGACAACAGAGGCAAGGCTCTCCTTATGCCCTATCGGATTCTTAAACAAAATGACGTTCCCGTTTTCAAATTTCGCTATCAGAGAATTTGTAGTACCTAAATCTATTCCAAAATTTACCGCTTTCATTTATTTTTGTTTTTCTACTATAACTATACCTTTCTGAACCAGAGATACCTTATCTGCATCCTTTTTATAAATGATCGGTTTAATCACCTGGGTAATGATCATATGCCGCCCTTCTTCTCCGACAATATTCGCTTCACAGTCAGCATTTGATTCGCGATACGTCTCCCCAACAGGATATCTGAAAATATATCCTTCTTCCTCCAACAGGACATGAATACGATTAAAGTTTCGTTCATATTTCGGCATAAGCTGATCCCGGTTAATCTTATTCTCTATTTCCGCCAACTGATTAATTAATTGTATATAATTCATTGTTTAATATTTAAATAACAGAGGTAAACCCTGATATGAATAACAAAAGTAATCATTTAATCCTATAACTCAAAAGGGCACCACGCTCCTTTTCATACATTTCTTAGATACAATATCCGCATTAATTCCATAAAAAACAAAAAACATTCGTTACAACCTGTACCTGATGTAACGAATGTTTTTGAATTTTGTATAGTATATCCCTTCTTACTTCCTTAGTTCGACGGCAATGCCGGCCCCGTCTTTACACAAAAATTGCAAAACGGTTTCCGCACGATCCGATTTCAGCACTTTACATTTTTCCGGGTCCCGGACATTCCATTTCCCTTTCAACGTAATAGTAACAGGGATTTCCTTGCTTTCATTGAATTTCCAGGGACGCGAATAGATGCTACGTTCGACTCTTTTTCCATTGTCATTATAGAGTTCGTCCGACGGTCCCCTGTATAACCCCAGATCCGGATTACATACTGTTAGATCTATCTTATGCGAACCCTCTTCCAGTATTATCAGGCAGGAAGTATCCACTTTCTGTATGACACTTTCAGGTACGCGCACCGGTGTCTCAAAAAAGACATACGAAGTCATGTTTGATGCCAGATCTTTCACAATATGGGCATTCCGGTCTTTTTGAAGAACTCTATAAAGCGGTTTCTTCGACAATGCCTGCATTTCAGGCTCATCCGTCCGGGGAACCACCATATATTCATATGACTGACTCTCAGGAGCCCGCCCGTGATCAATAGTCAGTGCGACCCAGTTGCCGGATGTTTCTTCTCCCGTATTCTGCTTACGGGAATATTGGGGAAAGTTTTTTTCGAAATTCAGGTTATTCTCCTTCCTGGCCGGAATATAATAACCTGTCCCCAGATGGTCTATCCAATAATTCTTTCCTGCAGAATAATGATTCCAGTAGTTAAGCTCTTTCTCCTCCGTAACAGCCAGTTGAAAAATGGTTGTCTCCGTATTATATTCATCATTCACATTCTCAATATCAGAACCCAGACAAATAATTCTCCCGTCAAAAAAATGATACGATTTACGAGCCCGGTGCGAACCGTTATATTTATCGTGTTCATGTAATTTCATACCAAAAGCGCCATTTTGATCCCGATGGGTTATCCCTCCGGCAAAAGCCTCGTCAGAATACAGCATTTCTTCAAAACCGGAAAAAACATCCACGTTTAAAACATTTGCCTTTAATTGTTCAACCGGCAAATGTATGGCGGTTGTTCCCGGTATGCGCCCCCAATCGAAACCATCCTGAATCCACCCGCTACTATACGGAGTAACCGTTTCACCCTCTTTCGCCGTAAAGATCTGCATGCTGCCGTGAGCCAGATAACGTCCGTACAGGTTCGCTCCCAGATAATGCTCCGCCGCCCATAGATAACGGGAATGTCCCCGAACTACCGCCGACCAGTTATCCCTGCGTTGTACCGACACACATCCGTAACCTAAAGAGAGATTGCCTTCCGGTTCCTTCTCCGCCGGAATGCCTTTATCGGAAATTCGTTCAACCAGTTCCAATTCGGTTTTACTATGTGATTGAGGCATATATTCCGGCTTTTCCGATGTGATAGGATTCGACATCAGCCTCAAATATTCAGCACCCATTTCCCGGTCAATTTCTTCTGTCCCGTCAGGATTGCCGGCCACAGCCAATCGCCCGTACTGAACCGGAATCAGCTCACCTCTTCCATCAGGATGACGTCCCGACATGGAAAGGGGAAAATGTGTTTTATTACAATAAAAACGCATGGTTGATAAAACGTTCCTGACGGTCTGATGTGCTTCCGGAGAGACGGCAAACGAAGTCCGGCTCAACAGGTAAATCATATCGGTCGCCCCACTCAGCCCCCCTACCGCATAAGCCGGATAGTTGTTACAATGATGGAATGCGCCGCCGTCTGTTTTAAACGAGCCGGCCAAACCGGCCGAAGGCATACAACCGTTATCGATCCATCTGCTGAAAGATCTGATATAACGGACTTTTTCAGGAGAATCCTCCATCATCAGGATACTGCAGATACGTCCTGTTGTTGTGGTATTAAAAGCATCCATATCCATACCGTACTTTTCCGGTTTTATAAAGATTTCATTTGTCATGGCATACCATAGCAATGTCTTCTCCGCATCAGCAAGCCTTCCGCTGCCTTTCAATACATCTTTCATCAAAAAATAAGACGTATACAGACCTCTGAAGCTATATCCGTAATGGGTTATGTTTCCCAATCCGCTGCCATATGCTACTCCCTGGTCGGTAACATGATCATACATCGTTAAAAACAGATCCTTCAGGTGATCTTTATCATCCTTATTGGCAGCATTATTGTATGCAATCGCGATACGATTCATCAGCGTGAAATATTTCCTTAATTCCATATCGTTTCTCTCATACACATTCTTCCAGTCGGGAACGATTCTTTCAAATATTTCGTGCGCCCTGCCGAAAAACAAAGGTAGTCCGGACACTTTGCCGTCAATATATTTGATCCCATACGCTTTATACTCCTTTTCTATGGCCTCTGTTTCATTCCGGGTTAATTCGGAAGGCATATAAATAAGTTCGTACAGTCTTTTTTCAAGCAACCGGACATCACTTACCTGACCGGCTGTCAGTTCTTCCAATGACATATCAGACTGTATTTGAGAATTCCGGAGTAGTACCAGCCAGTGACTACTTGTTTCTTTATTTACAAAAGGAGTTTGTATATCAGGAGTGTGATGGCGATGATCGGCTTTCGCCGCTGTCACGATCTGATCTATAAAAAGAGTACCGCCCCGGTCAGCCGGAGCTTTTATACGTATTTCATTCATGCCTTCTTCAGGCATCCCGGACATATCTCTTTCATAAGAAACCCATGCTGTCCGCCAACTGCTGAAATTTATTCCAAAAGGAAACGAAGCACATTTCCTGCCGTTTTTATAAAACTCAAAATCAATAAATACATCCGAAGGATGTTCATTATAAATCCAGACGGCAAATGTGGACAAATAGGTATCTGTTCCGGTAGGATCCTTTTTCTTGAAATGGAGATCTTTTGATATAATCAATTCACCTCCCTTTGAAAAATTCCACAGAAGAGAATTCCGGCCATCCTTATAATGCTCCGGCGAGATGGATAATTGGGAGTCGGATGATGAAACAAAAGAAGGCACTTCTTCCGTTTCAAATGATAATATCCGGTCATGCTTCACCAACTGGGCAGAGCATAGTATCGGAAAAACAGATATCAGTAGGATTAAGGTGTATTTTCTTATTAACTCAAGGTTCGTCATAATTAAAATTTTCAAATTTATTTATAAGGGATAATATCACTCAGGATTTGTTCTCTATACCAGGGATCATCAGCATCCTTAAGTAAGACAGCCAACTCTCCGCATAATTTTTTAAAGGACCGGGCGTTTTGTTCAATATTCAGATTATTCAGTTGATAAGGATCCTCTACATCATCAAAAAAGAGGGTTTCCTTCAATTCTTTCGTCTCACGGTCGATATACAAAGCCAGCGTATACCGGTGAGATTTTATGCCTCTGGAAGAAGGAAAATAAGTCCGGACAAGCCCGTTTTCATCCTTTTCCCCATCCATATTTTGTATATAAAGCGCAGCTTCAGGCCGTTTAATCTCATTTTTCCGAAAAAAAACAGATGAATAATCATGTCCCTGCACTGTTGCAGGAATTGATTCTCCTAAGCCGGATAACCCCAACAAGGTCGGCATTATATCGGGAGTCGATAATAAAAGATTATCCACACGATGTTTGATCCTTTCCGGATAACGGACCATAAAAGGAATATTCAATGATTCGGCATAAGGAGAATTTTTCGGATCGTCGGTTCCCTGACTACACATCGTTTCACCATGATCGGAAGCAAACACAACGATCGTATTTTTTTCTAATCCCAGTTCCTTTAACGCCTTTAAAATCCGCCCGAATTCACGATCAACGCCGGTCACAGATGCAAAATAATAACGGCTATCGACTGCTTTTGCCATTGTCGTATCGGCATTAGGCCGGATCAGCAACTGGCTGATCGGAATATCCTTATACAAATTATAGTCTTCTTCCATACAGTCATCTAAAGAACTGTAAGGACTATGCGGCGGATTCATGGATATCATCATAAAAAAGGGTTTCCGCACATCCCTGACATTCCCTTCATTCCGCAAATATGCAATGGCCTTATCCGCTTCATGTTTGGGCGACCATTCCCTGATTTCATGCCGCTTCCCGTCCGTATCCCAGTAATGTGGCTGTTTGTGGACATCAAAAGTTCCGTAAGAATACCAGTAATTAAAACCATGACGACGTTCAGGTGGCGTATAAGTATCCCATACGGGACGCTTGTTTTCCACATAATGGCCCGGATTTTCGGGATCGTCGGGAGTCGGAAAATCGGCATGAAGTTTCCCGATATAAGCGCAATCATATCCCGAACGGCTATATACGTCACTAATTGCAATGACATCGGTTTTTAAAGAACTGACAGGACGACTGCTGTTACAATTAAGTACGACTCCGCTGCCGTCCGGATACATACCGGTAAGCAGCATTCCCCGGTGCGGACTGCTAAGCGGACAGTTGCTAACAGCTGAAGTCAGAACAAACGATTCTTTTGCGAATTTATTGAGATTCGGCGTATGAACCGGATCCGGCCTGAAATTCACCTGATCCCGAAAATCATTTTCATTCCAGAACTCCAATGCATGATTCCTGAACTGATCGGGAAACACATAAATAACATTAGGTTGTTCCCGGACACAGCCTGATAGTGTAACGAAGGCCACACTACCAATCCACATCGACTTATAATTACATTGTTTCATTGTCTTTCCGGAAAAATCACATTTCTTCCAAATTTCTTTTACGCATCAACGCTTCGAGGAAATAATAATCCGCATAATTCAAAGGTACATCTATTTCGGAATTATGAGGAATACTTCCCACCGAATGCATCAGTATAAAATTACCGTTCGTACCTATTTTGGCCCGGTATTTCTCAGATCCCAGACTTTCCATGATTTTATCCGCTATCTCTTTATAATTTTTATTTTTCACATAAGTACTCAGTTCATACAAGGCCGATGCCGTAGCTGCTGCAGCCGATGCATCACGGGGCTCATCCGGAATTTTCGGAGCATCAAAATCCCAATAAGGCACCAGGTCTTCAGGCATATTTTTATTATTAAATATAAATTTGTAAATATTTTCCGCCTGATCCAGATATTTTTTATCGTAAGTATATCGATAACAAAGGATATAACCATACAGCGCCCATGCCTGACCTCTTGCCCAGGCAGACTCATCGGAATACCCCTGGGCCGTTTGTCTTTTTCTTACATCTCCGGTTTCAGGATCAAAATCAACTACATGATAACAACTGAAATCCGACCGGAACTGTTCTTTCATTGTTACATCCGCATGGCTTACTGCTATATGGTGAAAAGAAGAGTCACCGGATATCCGGGTCGCTTCGAATAATAACTCAAGATTCATCATATTATCAATTATAACAGGGCATTTCCAGCCTCTCTGGCCTTGCCAGCCCCTATCGGCATCCCATGACTGAATAATTCCGGCCGCAGGACGAAAACGTGTGGATAAAGACCCGGCCGCCTCAACTATAACACTTTTATACGCATTATTCTGAACAATACGCAAGCCGTTCAGATAGCTGCATCCGATCATAAACCCTATATCATGATGCCATTTAAGGTGTTTTACCGAATCGAGATTTTCCGTATATTTCCCGGCTAAAGGAAGCCACTTCTGATCTTTAGTCAATTCATATGTCAGCCAGATGCTTCCCGGAAAAAAACCACTTGTCCAGTCATCGATCGGGATATATACAATGTCTCCGTTTTTATTGATTGTTTTGGGATTCAATATCTGCCCGGATTTTTCGATAATATCCGTCTGCAAGGAATGCTGCCGTACGGCATTTTCTATGTTATCTGTAATAAAGCAATCTTTTTTATCTTTTGCCTTTTTACAACTTGCAAATAAGAACAGCGCCATTAAGACAGATAGGCCTATGAGTCTGTAAAATATGTTCATAATTTATTTTTTGATCTGTTTATTACTTTCTTTAATTTATTTTATTTTACTTCTTTAGTGGAATTACCATATTCCACGACCGTGTGGCATTCTCAAATCCACCCGGGCCATCCATAGTGGCAAAAAAGAGATGAGTCGGATTTCCTTCTTTATCAAAAAGAATAAAAGGACGTTCCAACTGCCCCTGCATCCGGATACTGCCATCTTCCCACTCGACTGTCCGCGAATATGCTTTCGGATCTTTATCTATTATCCAAAATATTCCGTCCCGGGAATGCGCCATACTCCCCCCACCCCTTTCGCCGGTAAATTTACCTACATGGTCTTTATAAATGATATGAAATCCATTGTGGTCTTTCCAGAGAAAAGGATCTTCAGCTTCTCCCTGCCCTTCCACATTAAATATCGGCTCTTCATTATTAAGTACCTTATAAGTACCCTCTATATTTTCAGCGTAAGCGATCCCCAGGGCCATATTACTATGAGTGTTGTCGTTTTTATAAGCCCGGCCTTTAAATATCATGATAACCGAGCCATCCTCCTGTATCACCGGAGACGGATTAGAGGTCAGAAAACTATAAAATGTATTCGGTTTCGTATCCAGAATAGGCTGATCGAATCTTCTCCATGGGCCGTAAGGGCTATCCGATACGGCAAGCCCTATCCTCTTGTTGCTTCTGGCGACGATTGTCCATTTACTGCTTAATGTCAATTCTTCATATTCCGGCTCCTCAAAAGGATGTGTCGACCCCATATAGATCAGATAATATTTACCGTCATAGGTAAGAATCCGGGGATTGTGCGCCGAACGGCCGTCCCAGTATTGAGCCCCGCGTGACGATAAAACTACATCAGAAAAAGTATAGGGGCCTTGCGGTGTGTCGGAAATACCATGGACAATCTCGGAAGCAACCATCCAACCCGGATGAAAAGGCAGGCTTTTAGGGAAACGTGAAGCGTATAAATGATACATCCCGTCTTTATCCTGAACGACAGAACTACCCCATACCCAATAACCTTCCATTTCAAAAGCAGGAGCCATATAAGCTTTCCCCAGATTACTAAAAATCGAATTGCCGGATAGGGATTTCAGTTCAATCAGATTCTCAATTTTCTGGCCATAAGTATTTGATATACTCATAAACATTATTATGCATAATAGAATTCGGAGTATCATATTTCTTCGGATTTAAAACCATAGAGCAATTGCCCTATGGTTGTTGATTGTAAATTAATAACCGGCGTTATTTTTCCATCCGGTCAATTCTATCTGTTTACTGGGTACAGGCAGGTAATAATGATTATTGGCTTTATAAATCGAAGAAGCCCATTCTACAGGTTTTACTTCCGCCAGTTTTTCACGCCTTACCAAATCAAACCAACGTTTATATTCGGCTAAAAATTCCCATCCCCTTTCGGCGAATACGGCATTGTCAAATTCAGCGCTATTAGTCGTAGTAGTAACGACTGATGATTCAGCCCGTTTTTGAACCTCTTGTAAACAATTCAATGCGGTTGCATTTACACTTCCCGTTGCTAAGTTAGAGGCTTCGGCATACATCAACAAAACGTCCGCATAACGATAGATAGGAGTCAGACCATTTGACTGGGCGCTGGCTCCCGGATTCCCATTGTCATAATCATAGTATTTTGAAATAGCAGGTACGCCGTCTTTACTGTCTTTGTAATTGACAACTGTCGTCGCATTAATCGCCCATTCGGTCATATAGTTCCAGTCCTTACGCGCTCCTTCGGGATATTCGTCCATGAAATCCGGGTCAGCATAATAGTCACTCCATCCGGCATTGGGATAAAAGTCCGCCGGATAAAATGATTTTCCATATTGGCTTGCCATCTTATCCGCAACCGAATTATGGATGGCAAACATATGCTCGTTTGCTTGCTTTTTCAGGCTTTCTTTCCAGAGATCCGGATAATTTTCGGTCAACGATAAGCCCGAATTGTTTATAATACCCAGAGCGACTTCTGCTGATTTTGCATAATACTCCTGTCCTTTTTTCAACGGCCATCCGGCCATGGTCAGATAGACCTCGGCAAGACAAGCTTCGGCCGCCCATTTAGAAGGTCTGGAGCTACTCCCTGAACGACTCACGGCCGGTAATAAGGTGATCGCCTGCTGTAAACTTGGAATAATTCCCTTTTCATATACCTCGGCGACCGACGTGCGCGGCATTGCATCCGTGGCCTCTTCATTTCTCAGATAAAAAGGAACATCTCCGAATAATCTGACCAGATAGAAATAGCTGAGCGCCCGCATAAACTGAGCTTCGCCAACCAGTGATTTCCTTGTATTGGTATCACTCGTATTGTCAGTCTCAACCTGAGTATATTCAATACACATATTAGCATCATAGATCACCTTGTAGAAAAAGCCCCAGGGCGTTGTAAAATCGGCATCGTTAGATGTGGGGTTCGGATAAAGATCCCGGATGTAATTTAATACATTATTCAGCTTGGTAGGAGATGTAGTCATATCGTCTGCCCCTGTATTGATACGCATCAACCGGCAGTTAAAACCATAATTACCCTGCCACATCGAATTGTATAAACCATCGACAAAGAGACTGATATCGCTGGTTGTAGCAATCTCAAAGAATTCCTGAGTTGTAACGAAAGATTGCGGTTCCTGATCCAGATCTGCACAAGAGTTTCCAAATAATAAACTTCCGGCAATCGCTGTATATATCACTATTTTTTTCATATTTACAAAATTTAATTTTTAACACTGAGGTAATATAGAACTTACGTAATTTCAAGTTTTAAGTTTCAAATTTTGAACTTTGAACCTGGAACTTTGAACCCGGAATTAACGACTGTTCGTATCATATTACTGTCTTTCTGATTACTTAAAAGGAAAAATTAAGACCTACTATAAAGTTCCGGCTATTAGGATATGATCCCCAGTCGATCCCCTGCGTCAACGGAGTTCCCAGTGTTGACTCGGGATCCATTCCACTATAATCGGTTATCATAAACGGATTCTGTACCGACCCGTATACCCTTAAATTTGAGATCGCCCATTTCTGACAAATATGTTTCGGAAGATTATACCCAAGCGTAATACTCTTAACTTTAATAAAATCACCTTTTTCAACAAAACGAGTACTATAACCTGCATACGGAGTTTTTTGATACACAAATCCGGGAATATTACTGCTTGTATTATCCGGTGTCCAGCGCTTCAACAATGATTTTTTAGGAGTCACGACATCGTAACTGGCGCTACTGATTCCGCCATATCCGATGGCATCCGTTACATTATAGATGTCAAACCCATGGAATCCTATGACGAATAAAGTTAAATCCCAATTTTTATAGGTGACCCTGTTGTTCCATCCCCAATTAAAAACAGGCTGTCCGTTTCCTATTATTCCCGCATCCGAATCATTGATCACACCATCCTTATTGACATCACGGAATTTGGCATTTCCGGCCTGTACACCATAGACAGTTCCATTTGTCCGCCCGTCCGTATTGCCATCCGCATTCACGAATAAAGCATCTACT
>JAITVS010000238.1 GCA_031285685.1 Tannerella sp. | reverse complement strand
GCTCCACTTACTCCAACAATCGCTACTTTCATTTTGAGCACGAATTAATTTGATTAGTTAAAAATTGCAATACCTTTGTTGCAGGTAAAACTTTGAACATCAGGTAATTTACAATGTGTAATTTATTGGGATGCAAATATAACAAAACATTAATAAAACCATTCGACTATGAAACATTTCTTCTTGATTTTCACGATTTTACTTCCTTTTTATCTTTCAGGACAGCTCAGGGAAACTTTCGACGGGCCGGAAGTGGCGGCCGCATATTCCTGGTCGGGCGATACGGAACGTTTCAGGATCAATGCGGAAAACGAATTGCAATTGAACGGCCATGCCGCCGGAGGAGAAGCAAAGCTTTATCTTTCTGCCATTCCCCTGTATGACAACGAATGGCACGGGAAAGCCCGGAGTGAATATAAGGGAACGGTCGGAAACTATTTCCGTTTTTTCCTTTGGTGTGAAAAGCCGGATACGGAAATGCCGGGCGAAGCGATTTATGTCAGGATGGGATATTCGAAAAATAATATCGCTTTATGTTATCAGCGAGGGAATGTGGTAAAAAAGACATTGATCGAAGGGCGTACTTTATTCAGGGAACCGCGGGAAGTGGAATTTAAAGCGGTTATGGACGAAACCGGAAATTGCACCCTGTACAGCCGGTGTGCCGGTGAAGAAGGATTTTATGAAGAAGGTAAGGCATCCGTACCTGTATCCGACGGCTATGGTTACTACATGATAGGGGTGAAATACACTTCCGGGCACAGAAAGGACAAATATATAGATGATATTTACATCAAAAACAGAGATATTTCGGAATATCCGGGCAAAGAGAAACCGCTTGCGCTTAAAGACGCCGAACAGGAAAATGCGGAAGAATTGCTGCTGCATTTCAATCGCCCGGTAATGGGCGATGATGCACATTTCGTATTATCCGGACTGGGCGAGGCCAATGAGATTTATCAATCCGAAGATGGGCTGATTCTGAAACCGGTTTGGAATAAATCACGGGAGAAAGGCAGGGAGTATACCTTATATTATGATGCGCTGTTCGATGAGGAGGGTAATGAATGTGAGGGAGAATATACCTTTATCTCCCTGTATGGCGGCGAAGGGGCGGAACCGGAAAAACCCGAACCTTCCGTGCCGGGGATTATCCGCATCAATGAAGTCATGGCCGACCCGAACGGATTAACCGAATTGCCTCCGACGGAATATGTGGAATTGCATAATACTTCTGCCGGAACAGTTTCTTTGGACGGATGGACTTTTGTTTATGAGGATACGCGCGTGGCTTTGGCCGATTTTGATTTCCCGGCAGGCGGTTACCTTGTCCTGTTCAGGGAAGGACGGGAAATTACGATAGACAAAGGGGGACGGATGATGCCTTTGGTAAAGTTTCCCTCGCAGTTGGCGAATACGGGTAAAAGGCTGCAATTGCTGGATTCTTCGGATAGCCCGGTCGATGAGGTTACTTACGGAAAAGCGAAAGCCGGAAAATCATGGGAACGGTCGGAGAATGGCTGGGCGTTGTCGAAAGACAGGCGGGGAGGTACGCCGGGAAGCTTAAACTCCGATCCGTCGGATTATCCGGAAAAGCCGGAAGAACCGGAAGAACCGGGAAAGCCTGAAGATCCCTCTTACCCGGAAAATACGGAAGTGAAACCTTTCGACATCGTATTCAATGAACTCTTGCCCAATCCTTATGCCGGGGGAAGCGAATACGTTGAATTATATAACCGGTCTGACGAATATCGTTCATTAAAAGGCCTTTCCCTCGCCGTGAGGAAAGCCGACGGAACTCTGGCCACTCCCTGTAAACTGTCTGGCATTACCACTGTTTTGGCTCCGGGAGAATATGCGGTTCTGGCGAAGGACGACGAAGGTGTTTACCCGTATTACCGGATTTCTTCTCCGGAAAATATCTATAAAGTGAAATTGCCGGTGTTGAATAATAACGGATCGACTTTGGTACTGTTGCAAACGGCAGATCAATTGGTGATCGATGAGGTAACTTATTCTTCCAAATGGCATCACAGTTCTGTCAGGGAAGAGAAAGGAATTGCTTTGGAACGGATAGACCCGGATGGAGAAACACAGGATGAATCGAATTGGACTTCAGCGGCGGAAAATGCAGGTTACGGTACGCCCGGTTATCAAAATTCGCAATACATGAAGCAACAGGGCGGAGAAAGTACAGGAATCAATAAACCGGAGTATTCGCATCAGACAGGTCTTTACTCGATCCTTTATTCGCTGGACAGGCCGGGATACCGTTGCCGCGCATTTATTTATAACATTTCGGGACAGCGTGTAGCCGAGATCGCCAACAATGAATTAACCGGTACGAACGGAGAACTTACCTGGGATGGTTCCGGATACCAAAAATCCAAACTTACTCCCGGCCTTTATATCTTTTATATTGAGTTATATCATGGAAAAGGTATAGTCAGGAGATATAAAGAGGTGTTTCTGGTGCATTAGGTCAGGATGATGTGCCGATCAAAATCCGTAGCTCGATATTTTACGGATAAACGGCTTTAGGCCAGTTCAAGTTCGTGTGGTACCAGTTATTTATAGCCGTGAAGTTTTGCCGTAAGGGATAAATGCTCAATCCCGAGTAGGAAGTGACATTACTTAATCCATTGCCTTGGCTGCCTTTGCAAAATATCTTGTCTGTGACGGACTTCGCGATTACGGTATTTGCCAGAGAGCGGCTCAATCGGTTTTTCTGATCTTCCGTGGAAGCCAATGCCGACATAATATCCGCAAAATCATATAATCTGGGGTTTCCGGATATATTGGATAGCAGTTGATAATTGTTTACAGCCAGTCCATACATTCCTTCCACGCCTTTTGCGGATAGAATGTCTCTGCTGACGGAAGCCAATTCGTCAAGCCCTTCTGTTTTTATAACGGATAAACTGCCGTAAGGATTACGATAATTGAGGTAGAAGTCATGAAATGACCTGACAATCTTCTCGTAATCGGGGACAGTCGTAAAAAGATAGGGTAACATTTCCTTAAACGGAAATCCGATTGCCATTATTTCAGAGGTAGAGGATATATAATAATCTGCGCAATCTTTAAATTCATACGCACATTCTATGGCGCCCATACTGCAAGCGTCGAACGCGATAAATTCCAGCGGTAATCCCTTTAACACCGAAGCAAGGTCATTGATCTCTATATGATTGCCGTTTTCCTCTCCGAACGACCGCAGCATGTTCGTGTAATCAGCCGGAAACCAGGCTGTCGCATGGCTGGAAAAGATCATTCCATAGCTATCCGCCGGAAATTCCATAAACACTTCATCGGCAATTTTACGTACGACAGCAATATTAACAGCGCTTTGCCCGTTGTAATTTCTAAGGAAATGCTTCGTGACTTTCCCTCCTTTTCCTTCTTTGATCTGATACAGTTCCCCTTTAAATGTCTTTTCGACTTCGTCAAACCACGAATAATATACAAGAAGATTGCCGCCGTTTAAATTTCTGTCGGTGGCGGATTCTATCATTTTTTCTATATTATCCTCCAGAGCAACGCCCAGATTGCTGGCAACCATATAAACAAGTACGGTACGTGTCGATGTTTCTTCTATTTTTGTCTTTTCACAACATGAAAACACGAAAACGAAAGCAGGTAGAAATAGAATATATTTTATTCTCATTGCTCAAAACTTACAAATTAAGCCCCGAAGGTAGGAGAAATAGATTATATATCATTGATTTTAACCATTCTTATGAACTATTATGGGTGAATAGCAATAGATTCGCAAATGAGATTTATTTCATGTTCCGATGCGATATTCATCAATGCATGGATATTGGCCAGAATATCCTGTTGTGTGATATCAAGCAGGCTTGATCCTATATCAACGGTAGAAGTTACGGTTTTTCCGTTATTTAAGGTGAAATGCAGTGTTAGTTTATGAGGTATTTTGTCTTTGTCATTCTCATTGCATGTACCGTCTAATAAAAGAGTTTTTCCTTCAAACCCGGATTTATTTTTCTCGAAAGGCAAGGACAATGTGGTAGTCGTGTTTCTTTTTACAGTGCGGTCAGGGATAGACAACAAAGGGGAGACTCCCGACAGTGTTCCTTTGCAATCGCGGATCTGCGCGTGATATTCTTCCGGAATATTGATTTTGAAATGCACACTTTTGGTGAAGAATGTAGGGGTAATCGTTGTGACTATATCCTGGTTAGGTTTCACCTCAAACTCATGAATGACCATGCCGTAGACAGGAATAGACGCCGCTTTTGAATATCCGTCTTCTTCTTCTCTGAACGCGACTTCCATGAGTTCAAACTGTTTTCTGTTCCGCAGTTGAAAATTATCTTTTCCATAGTTATACATTAGCAATCCGTATTTTCCGGGAGCTAATGCGATACGGAGGAAATCCGAATCGGTATCAGTCTGGATCATAGGCCCGTTACCGGCCGGATAAAAACAAAAGCGCAAAAGATTTTTGGTTGTGTCATGTTTGGAGGATATGCTGTCCAATCGTACAACAAACGAAACGTAACCATAATTAGAAGAAGCCGGAGCCATATTCCGTTTACATCCGGAAAACAACGTATTTCCCCAAATTATACAAACGATAACAACTAACACGTATAAAGATACTTTACAGTGTTTTCCCCCAATAAAATCAAACATTTCAGTTAATTAATTCACTTTGGGGCAAAGTTATCGCAAAATGAACACGTAGAAATTGTGTATTCTGTCCAATAAGTTGTAAATTTAAATTACCAATCGAATATTAAAGGCATTCTTCCCTTTCGGCCCTTATTGCGCGAGGTGACTGGCCGAAATTTGAGCGGCAGAAATGGGAGAAATTGGAAAGGGATTCAAATCCATATTTATAACTGATGTCTGAGATGGACATTTCGGTAGTCAGAAGATCGGCATGAATATCCTGGCATTTACGTTTAAGCATCCATTGATA